>JBARKD010000814.1:0-21448 GCA_049800615.1 Acidobacteriaceae bacterium
GGCCAGGCGTTGGTACTCTTCCATGCGCTGATACTCTTCCGCGTCCCCATGGCGCGAGTCTTCGTCCGGGGATTCAACCCGCACCGCGTACCAGTTGGTGGCCAGGCGGCCGGCGATGCGCGCTCCCACCCGCAAGAGACGTTCCGCTCCCGGCCGTGGGGAGAGGCAGACCATCACCTTCTCCGGAATCGGAGCTTGTTCCAGGCCCTCGCTGCGGCGATACTCCGCCGCGCGTGAGCCAACTTCCGCGGCAGTGGTGCGCAGCGCAAGTTCGCGCAGCATGCTGAGGTTGCCCTTGCGGAAAAAGTTGGCCAGCGACTGCTCGATCTTTTCCTGGGCGTAGATCTTGCCTTGCTTGAGGCGTGAACGCAGTTCCTCCACGGTGATGTCCACGTTCACCACTTCATCGGCCCGCTTCAGAAAACTATCCGGGATGGTTTCCCGGATCTGAGTACCGGCAGAACGCGAAACCGAGTCGTTGAGCGTCTCCAGGTGCTGTATGTTGACCGCGGTCATCACGTTGATGCCGGCGTCGAGCAGTTCCAGCACATCTTCATATCTTTTGCGGTTTCTCGATCCGGGCACGTTGGTGTGTGCCAACTCGTCCACGATGCAGGTGTTTGGATGCCGGGCAATGATGGAATCCAGATCCATTTCCTCGAGTACCACGTTGCGGTATGGAATGGTTTGCCGCGGGATTATTTCCAGATCCTTGACCAGGTCCAGGGTTTCTTTCCGGCCATGCGCTTCGATCAAGCCGATGACCACATCGATGCCCTGCTTGCGCATGAAGTGAGCATCTTCGAGCATCTGGAAAGTCTTGCCGACCCCTGGCGCCGCCCCAATGTACACGCGAAGCTTGGCTAACTCTGGCGCGGCCGGTGTGTTGTCGGTCGAGAGGTCAGGCATGTTTGTTTAGAACTTCTAGCCTATCTCGATGGGATGCCGGGTCGCGACGGAGGTGGCGACCGGAAGAGTAAAAGTAAACGTGGAACCATGGCCCAGGCGGCTTTCGACGGAAACCTGGCCACCAAGCAGTTCGACCAGGCGAAGCACCAGGGCGAGTCCTAAACCGGTGCCCTGATCATGCGCGGCATTGAAGCGTCCGAAGATATTAGGCAGGCGTTCGGCCTCGATTCCTCGACCGGAGTCTCGCACCGAGAATTGCACTTTGTCTTTTTGCTCCTTAGCTCGCAGCAGAATGGTGCCGTCCTCCGGCGTATAGCGAATCGCATTGCTCATGAGGTTATCCATGATGCTGCGCAGGGCACGCCGGTCCCCACTGACATGGGAAAGATCGGCAAACGCCTCGATCTGGACATCAATATTCTTCTCCCGAACCTCGTCGCGTGCCCGGGACCAAGCGTCGCGAAGGATATCGATAGGCCGAAAACGCTCCATGCGAAGCTCTCGCCGTCCGGTATCGATTTCCGAAACCTCAATCAGGTCCGACATAAGGTTGTTGAGGCGTTCCGCATCCTCTTCTGCGCCATGGAGGACGTCGGTTTGCAAGGGGCGAAGTTCTCCGGCAAATCCCGAAGTCAGGGTGTACAAGCTCAGGCGAAGTTGCTCCAGGGGCTGGCGGAGTTTCTGTGAAGCCACCGTCAGGAATCGTGTCTTGAACCGGTCGATATCCTGCATTTCGGTAATGTCTTCGAGTACGCTGACCGCCCCCAACAATTTGCCGTCGCTGTCGCGCATCGGAGTGGTCCGCAGGCGATAACTTCGCTGTCCTTCGCCCAGTTTCATGGGCAGCATGGCGGCTTCATCCTGACTGGCGATGGATTGCCGCATGGAAACGGCATCGCGTACAGCGCGCAGGATCCTTTCCCCACCGGGGGTATTGGTGAGGGCCATGCGATCCCCGGCGGCTTCGCCCAGCACTTCGCTCGCCGCCTGGTTCAGCTTCAAAACCTGACCTTTCGCGTCAGTGACAATTACCGGCTCAAAGATCGACTGCACGACGGCGTCGGAGAGCTGCTGATCCATCTGCTTCCGGCCGTATTCCGTATCGCGCAAGTCGCGGAGCCGGATCGCCATGCGGTTGAGTTCAGTGGCGATGGTGCCCAAATCATCCCGCGTTCGCCACTCGATGCGTTGTTGGAGTTCACCCTGGCCGATGCGCCTGGCGGCGGCCGCGGTCCGCCGGATCGGCCGGATGATGGAGAGAAGGAAAATAACGGAAATGACGACTCCGGCGGCAGAACAAACTGTAGCGATGACGGTAGCCCGCTGGGCCAGCGCAGCCCGGATCCGGACAGCTTCGCCGGCGGAGACCTTCGACTGCCGATCGAAAGCAGAGGCCTGATGGAGCGACAACGCATCGTGCACCCCAACGGCGAGGAGCAGGCCGAGCAGGAGGACGTAACCGAAAATCAGCCTCTGATACAACGTCAACATGTGACGAGCTCCGAATGTTATTTTGCGCTATTCCCTTGCGATATCGCCAGCCGGCAAACCCGCACGCGGGCATTGATAAACGGACAGGAAAAGCGAGTGGATGCTTCCCGAGGCAAAACAATCCAGGTGACTCCCAGCGGTTGAAGGCGTGATAACCGCTCTTGATCTCCCGCCTCGTTGAGCCGCGCTGTGGCTTGCGCGCCCTGCCACCAGGGCGTTGCCGCCTGACGAAAATTGCTGGCGATGCCGCCGTCCTTAAACCAGTCGGCAACTGCGCTTCTCTCTGCACACGCGCGAAATCCCTGCGCATCTTCGCCCGCGCTTTCGATGTAATCGTTGTCGAGCGCGAAGACCGCATTGCCCGGTGTGTTGGCGCGAATCCACAGAAATGCCTGTTGCCAGCGGTTAGATGGACCAAGGCCGGGCCACTCTACATGATTCGACTCCGGATACGTAAGTCTCTGGCCGGTGAACAAACCGGCCACAAGCAAGATACACAGAAGCAGGATGGCGCGCGGATGCTTGCCGCTTGCGCCTGCCAGCAGGCCTCCGGCCAGTATCACACCGGCGAGATAGACGAAGTGAAAAGCACGCAACACCTGCAGCCGGGCCAACAGCAGGCTACCGCTGCGATGCACGAAACAAAGCGAGATGAGGAGCGCACCGGCGCCGGTGATGGTAGCAGAGAGCGCAAGTGAGCGCGCGATACCTCGGCTGCGGGCTCCGGCAAGTCCCAACAGCAGCAGAGGCATTCCCAAACCGGGATATTCGTACCACTTCCAGCTGGAGAGAAAGAAATAGGAACGGCTGAGGGCGGCGCGGTTATAGGCTTCCGCGGGATCAGCGGAGACTGTGGACAGGAAAATGAATGCGCAAAGCAGCCATGCCACGGCTCCAAGCATGCCGATGACTCGCCACTTGCCGCGCCCGGCAAGCGCGAGGGTGATCATGGCAATCGCGGTGTAGCCAGCCATCAAGGGATGCAGGAGGGAGCACACAGAAAGCCACAGGATGGCTTGCGCCCATTTCTCCTTGAGGACCGCCGCCAACGCCAATAGGCTAAGCGGTGTCGAGAACGATCGCGCTGTGACATACGGGTCCATGATGGAGAGTGATGTGCCGGCGATCGGGAGCGTGAAGCAGGCCCCGGCAAGGAGCACCACGCCCCAGGCGCCTTTACGTGTGGAGAAGATTTCTCGCCCAACTCGCCACGAAGCGAAGAGGAAGAGAAAGATGGAAGCCAAGTGACAGAGCAGAAGCAGAAACGGAAGCGGTAAATGTCCCGGCTTCACCAACGGGGCAAGCAAATGGGCGAAGATAGAGAACCGGGCGGGAGACAATGCAAATACAGCATCCACCTTATATAGGTTAGGGTCTGCAAGCTTCTTGATTCCGGCTACGTAGATGGCTCCATCGTCCGCGAACGGGTGATAGCCGTGAATTAAAAGTACAGCCGGCGTGAGCAGCACGAGGAAGAGCCAGTCGCGGGCTCCCGTCCGGTCATACGTCATTGCTGTGTTTGCAGGTCGACGGAAATTTGCCTCACCACTATTGCTGCTGATAACGGGCGAGCACATCGCCGAGGGACACGATCCCCTCCAATGTCCCCTTGCTGGCACGGTTTTGAATGGGAAGAATCGGCCAACGCGCCAGATAAGGGATCGCACTATCCAGCGGCAGGTCCGGAAACAACAACGGCACACGATCCGTCTTGAGAGTGCGTTCGATCGGGGTGTCCGGAGTGTGCGTGGCCGCAATCGAAGTGCGCTCGTTTGTATCCATGGAGTACCAGGAACCATCGAGAAGGTGCACCAGCAAAGCCGGTGCATCGGTGACAGCCGATTGGGCAGAAATCTCCTGCAACGTGGCGCTCCCAGGAAAAATGGGTACGTCCACTGGGCGGAGGGCATCCTCGAGATGCAGAACACTCTCTTCCCGTTGTTCCTCCATCGAAGGCAGGTCTAGACCGTCCTGATGGGTAAACGTCTCGAAGATCGGATAAGGCTGCAAACTTCGAGAGACCAGGTAAGCAATTGTGTTGGCCAGAATGACTGGCAGCACAATGGAATAGTTGCCGCTGACCTCGAGCACCATAAAAACGGAGGTCAATGGTACGCGCAGAAACGCGGCAAACAGCACTCCCATGCCTGCTAATGCATACGAACCGACGGAGATCGGAAACGCCGGGAAAAAGGTTTTCTCGAATGTCCCGATAGCAGCGCCCAGCATGGCGCCTATAAACAGAGTCGGCGCGAACATTCCTCCCGGGGTGCCACTGGAGAAGGAAATGGTGGTGGCCACGATCTTGAACAGGGCCAGGAGGAGCAAAAATTTCCAGGTAAACCCGCCATGCATGGCCTGGTCCATGACGTTGTATCCGGGACCCATGATCTGGGGAAGGCCGAAATAAGCGATGGCGCCCACGATCAAACCGGCAGCAGGCGGCTGGACATACCCGGTCCAGCGAGGCAACTTGCGAAGGCGCGGGCGAGAGTACCCGAGCGCCTTGGAAAAAATGAGCGAGGCGATGCCACCGGCGATACCGAGAACGGCATAGGCCAGCAGTTCCTGCGGCCCTTTCAGCGTAACCGACGGGATGCGAAACATCGGTTCCGCACCCCAGAACCAGCGGGCTACCACGACGCTCGAGATCGCGGACAGCACGATGGAGCCCAAAACCGCGGCGCTCCACCTGCCGATCACCTCTTCAACGACAAACAGAATGGCTGAAATGGGCGCGTTGAAGGCAGCGGCCAGGCCCGCGGCAGCTCCAATCGGTGCAAACATGCGCAGGCGATCACGGGAGAGATTCAGCCGGCGGCTGACCATGGAAGCGACTCCCGCCCCAATCTGCAGCGATGGATCTTCGGGTCCCAAGGAAAACCCGCCGCCAATGGCCAGGGCCGAAGTAATAAATTTCCCGGTGACGGTTCGGAAAGAAATGTAGCCGTTGTAGATGTAGAGGGCCGCCTTAGTCTGATTGATGCCGCTGCCGCGGGCCCCTGGAAAGACCAACTGTACCAGCACCGCCACCAGCAAGCCGACTCCGACGGGCACGAAAAATAACCGGAGCTGGCCAGGATGAGGCGAAGAACCAAGGGTGAGTACCTGAATCCAGTTGATGGCAACCCGGAAACAGACCACCAGCAAGCCCGAAAGTACTCCGATGAAAATGGAAAGCACCAGGAATAGCCGCTCATCCCGGTTAGGAGCTAGGCGCTCTACTTCGGCAGGGTTGGGCCGATAACGCCGCTCCTCGGCAACGAGAACCGGATCGATTCCGTCGTTCTGGCCAGGAGTCGGGCTTGTCTCGGGTGTTTCGGTTGCCGTGCTCACTCTTCCTCCACCTGGTTTGGATCCTGCGCGATTTTCAGGAGCAAGGCATCATCGCCGGTAGGCGCCCCGCACACCTGCCGCGTGGTGATTTCCGTGTCGTAGATGAGTTGCACCTGGTTCTGCTCAAGATCCGGATCCTGCTCCAGTTCTGCCGCGGTGAGTCTGACCGGCAGCTGCTGCCATCGCGTTTGCAAAGCCTGCAGAGGATCAGCCGGAAGAGGGGCAGCTTGCGGGTTAGTCGGTGAGGACGGATGAAGCGCGAAACGAGATGCCAGGCTGGCCAGTGGGCTGGCCAGCGGGTTGGTCAGCGAGCTGGATAGACCACTGCGCGCCGGTGGGTTGGCCGCCGCCTTATTCGTTTCGGGCGCGGTTGGCCGTTCCCGCGTACACTGCGCCAACCTCGCCAGGGCAAGCTTGCGATCATTGAGAATTCGGGCGCTTCGCTCACTTGGTTTCAGGCGCGGCGACGGATAAAGCAGCAGCAACCGCGTGGCCACATTCAGAGTGTCTCGAATTTGCTGCACTTCCGCCGGCGGCTCCTGGTCGATGTCGGGGCCCTCGAGGGCCCGCGAAAGATAGTGCTTTGCTTGTTGGTAATGACCCATCTTGAATGCCATGCGGCCTGCTCCCTCCAGTGCGTCGCGCAATGAGGGATGGCGGTGCAGAACCGTCCTATAGATATGGAAAGCATCGGCGGGGGCCTGCGCCTGCTCCATCAACCGGGCAATTTCCAATTGGATGCTAATGTCGTCTGCCGGCGCATTGCCGGAGGCGACCAGGAGCTCATTCCGCGCTAGATCCGGGCGCTTGTGGGTAAGCAGATAGTTGACCAGCTCGAGGCGGACGTCCCGCCGGCGTACATAGCCGTCTCCTTCCCAATTGCCGTAAATCGCTCTTTGGTAATCATCGATCGCCTGGCTCTCGTTACCCTGGCGGGCGGCGAGGCGAGCAAGTTCAAGATTGATCAAGCCATTGCCCTGCTGGCTTTCGAGCAGGGTGTTGAAGTAAACCGTAGCTTCCTGGACGCGGCCGGCCGAAGCGAGGGCTTCGGCTAGTTTGACTTCTGTGTCCCGGTTTGTGGGCGCATAGGCCAGCGCCGAGCTAAGGGCGTCAATTGCCGCCTGAGGCTTGCCCTCGCTCATCGCCTGCACACCCCTCTGCAGCCACCTGTTGGCCAGCACTACCTGGTGAGAGGCGTAAGATCGATAGAGATAGTTCGTCAGCACAGCCAAAACTAAGGTGACCGCAAACAGTGCGACCAGGGACAGCGAGTCTGACAAGATCAGGCGGCGCCGCTGAAGACGATCGGCAGTTGTCACGTGAGTTTTCGAAGCGAAAAACGACATCGCGGTCTCAGTTTACTTGGATTCGGTCATCTCATGGACTGTTTGCCCCCGCGGGAGCGTATCGATCGATGAATCAATCAGGGAACCAATCAGGGATCCAATCAATGAACCAATCAGGGATCCAGCAATCAGGTTCTGACATTTCCCTCGACGACAAGGAGCGAGCGCTGAGCGAGCGCTTGCGGTCGCTCGAAAGTGTGATCGTCGCGTATTCGGGCGGGGTGGATTCCGCATATCTGGCCTACGCCGCCTACCGGACGCTGGGATCGAAGATGGTGGCAGTCATTGCAGACTCCGCCAGTTTGGCGCGTTCGCAATTTCGCGAGGCTCTGGAATTCGCCCGGGAACATGAAATCCCTTTGCATGTGATCGAAACCCACGAACTGGAGCGGGAAGAATACGCGGTGAATGGCCCGGACCGATGCTTCCATTGCAAGGACGAGCTTTTCAGCATGCTCGAGCAGGAATTGAAGCGCACCGGTTTTGAAGCTCTCGCGTATGGCTTGAATGTCGACGACGGGCAGGATTTTCGACCTGGCCACAAGGCGGCCGCCCAGCATCGGGTAGCTGCCCCCTTAGCGGAAGCCGGCTTAACCAAAGCGGATGTCCGAGGGCTCGCCAGGCAGGCAAAACTGCGGGTTTGGGATAAACCGGCTTCCGCATGCCTCTCTTCGCGCATGGAATACGGCCGGCGGGTAACCCCGGAGTCGCTGCGCATGATCGAGCAGGCAGAGGACTCGCTCCGCGGCCTGGGGCTCAAACGGTTCAGAGTGCGCCATCATGGGTCCATTGCCCGCATCGAGATCGCAGAGGACGAGATGGCGGCTGTCTTACAGGTTGGGAAGATGAAGGCCATGGCGGCCGTGGTTCGTGCCGCAGGATTCCGCTACGTCTCCCTGGACTGCGAAGGATACCGTTCCGGATCGATGAACGAGGTGCTCCCCGTCGAGGTGCTGACCGGGTTTGCCGCCGCCAGACCGGAGTCGGACCAGTAGCGATGCGAATCGGGTATCTGGAATGCTTCGCAGGAATCAGCGGCGATATGCTGATGGGGGCGCTTGTCGATGCCGGCGCTCCCTTTGATTTGCTGGAACGCACCGTCTCTTCCCTCGGTTTGGGAGCAGCATTGCGGCTCACCCGGGTAAGCCGGAGCGGAATCCAGTCGGCCAAGATAGACGTCATCGTGGAGGGCAGATTGCACGAGCCTCCCGCCCCAACCGGCCCCATCGATCACGTCCCGCACCAGCACGCTGACCACGGTCACGACCAGCACGGCCACGAGCATGAGCATAGCCATGACCATCTTCACCCGCACCATGCTCATTCACACCAGCAGGCGAAGCATGTGCACGAGCACGGCCGGAGCCTGCCGCAGATCCGCGGCGTTCTCCTCGGAGCGGATCTTACCCAGCGCGCCCGCGAGCTGAGCCTGAATGCTTTCCAGCTGCTGGCCCAGGCCGAGGGCCGAATCCATGGGGTTCCGGAGGAGCAGGTCCATTTTCATGAAGTGGGCTCTGTAGATGCCATCGCCGATATCGTCTGCTGCTCCGCGGCACTCGATGCTCTCGACCTGGACGCCTGGTTTTGCTCGCCGGTCAACGTCGGAAGTGGATTTGTTGAGTGCGCCCACGGGCGCTTTCCGGTCCCGGCTCCAGCCACTGCGGAACTGTTGAAAGACTTCCCTACCTATTCCGCGCACGTAGAGATGGAACTGGTGACGCCAACCGGGGCGGCATTGCTTCGAGCGCTGAATCCCCGCTTCGAGACGCATCCCATGATGCGAACACAGTCGATCGGATACGGCGCAGGGAGCCGTGATCCCGAGCGATTTCCCAACGTCGTTCGGGTGAGCATTGGCAAGGCTGCCCAGACAACTGGTTTCCCGGGAGACAAGGTAATCGTGCTGGAGTGTGCGGTCGACGACCTGAGCCCCCAGGTACTTGCGCACACCGCGCAGCTAGCCATGGAGCGGGGCGCGCTGGATGTAATGAGTACACCGGTGACCATGAAGAAGGGGCGCCTGGGCACGCTGCTGACGGTGCTTTCGAAACCCGAGGATGCAGAAGATCTGCGGCAATTGCTTTTCCGTGAAACGAGCACCCTGGGCATACGGGTGCGCGAAGAGAGCCGCGCTGTCCTCGCCCGGGAGAGCCGGCCGGTGGAGACGGAGTTTGGGGTCATCCATGTCAAAATCGGTTCCTTGCAGGGAGAAGAATTAAATGCCGCGCCGGAATACGAGGATTGCCGCCGGGCGGCTGCTTCTTTTCACGTCCCGGTCAAGACGGTAATGCAAGCAGCGATGGCTGCCTGGCGATCACGCCCGGTCAGCGAGCCGGCGGAGTCGAGAGCATGAACAGCGAGACCATCCTGGAAGTGCTCACTCGGGTTCGCGATGGGGGCTTGCGGCCGGAGGAGGCAATGGACCGGCTGGCAAATCTACCCTACGAAGAAGCGGGTTTCGCCAAAATCGACCACCATCGCCAGCTGCGTATTGGGTTGCCGGAGGTGATCTACGCCGCCGGTAAAACCGCGGCGCAGGTGGCGGAAATCTTCTTTCGCATGGCGGCGATGGGTGGCGACGTAATGGCCACTCGGGCCGATGAAACAGCCTTTGCGGCCGTCCAGGCCGTGGTCCCGGAGGCACAGTATCATCCGATGGCCCGCATCATCGCCTTGCGGCAAACGGCCCTGCCCGATAGTGACGCAGCTGGCCCGGTCGCCGTGTTGTGCGCCGGAACCAGCGATCTGCCGGTGGCGGAAGAGGCAGCCGTTACGGCCGAAATGATGGGCGGCAGCGTACGCCGGATTTTCGATGTGGGAGTGGCGGGTCTGCATCGCCTACTCTCTCATCGTGAGCTTTTACGCGAAGCCGAGGTAGTAATTGTCTGCGCCGGAATGGAAGGGGCTCTGCCTAGTGTAGTCGGGGGAATGGTGGGGGCTCCGGTGATTGCCGTGCCTACCAGCGTGGGTTATGGCGCGGCCTTTGGCGGCCTCGCGGCCCTGCTCGGAATGTTGAACTCCTGCTCTCCCAACGTGACGGTGGTGAACATCGACAATGGATTTGGCGCTGCATATGTTGCTTCCATGATCTTGCGCCGGATTCGCGCTGCGAGGCATGCGCATTCCGTCTATAACCAGGTAGGCTGATTTTCGGGTTGCCCCGGTTTGCACCATAAAGGTATCTTTATCTTCCTATGGCATCAACCGTTTGGAAGGGCTATATCTCGTTTGGCCTGGTGTCGGTGCCCGTCCGCTTGTACGCGGCCGCGCGCGAAGAGCATGTCAGTTTCAACCAGATTCATGAAGTTTGCGGCTCCCGTATCAAGCAGCAGACGTTTTGCCCGGTCTGCAATCGTGTTGTGGAGCGGAATGAGCTGGTAAAGGGCTACCAGGTCGACCGGGATGCCTACGTTCTGGTTACCAGCGACGAGCTCAAGACCCTGGAAGCCGATTCGTCGGAGGCTATGGAGATTGCCCAGTTTGTCAGCCTGAGCGAAGTCGACCCTATTTATTTCGAGTCGTCGTACTACACCGCCCCCGAAGATGCAGGGAAGCGTGCTTATGGGTTGTTGCTGCAGGCAATGGAAAAGCTGAATGTCGCGGCGATTGCCAAGGTCACTCTGCATCAGCGGGAGCAAATCGTCCTGATGCGGTCTTACAACCAGGGGATCGTTCTCCACACTCTCTATTACCCAGCCGAGGTTAGAGAGATTGCCGAGTATGGCAAGAGCGAAAATATGACCTTGCAGAAGCCGGAAATGGACTTGGCCGAGCAGTTCATCCGCCAACTCACGGCCAAGTTTGAACCGGAGCAGTACAAGGACGTGTACCAGGAGCGAGTCCTGGAACTGGTGGAAACCAAGCGAGCCGGCCAGGTGATTGCCGGACAGCCTGAGAAACCCAAGCTGGCGCCCGTCATCGATCTCATGGAAGCGCTCAAAAAGAGCATCGCCGACCGAAACGCCGCGGCGCCTGCCGCTCCAACGCTGGTCGAAGCGGAGACGAAGAAGGCGCCCAAATCTGCGTCTGCCGCAGAGACGAAGCCGGGCCGCCGCCGCAAAACCGGCTAGGTTTCCTAAAAATCCAGAGGTCAATCTCCGGCTCATGCTTGACGGCATAGTCTTAGCAAATTAAGACTATAAGAACCGCGAGTCCCTCCCCCGAGTGCTCCGTCCCTATGATCGGCCTGCGAAAGACGCTCCTGATACTCCTGTGCTGCCTCTCCGCGCCCATTATGGCCCAGCAGCTACAAAGCAGCATCTCCGGCACGGTTCTGGATGTGAACGGTGGCGTGGTTGCAGGCGCCCAGGTAACTCTGCTCGGGCTCGATCCCGCAACCAGCCAGTCGAGGTTGTCGGATGATTCGGGCGGATTTCGTTTTTCTGAGCTCGCTCAAGGGCGGTTTCGGGTTACGGTTGAAGCTCCGGGCCTTACAAGCGATTCGTCCTCCGAACTGATCCTGCAGCCGGGTGAGCACCTGGTTGTGCCGGAGTTCCGCCTGGCGCCGGCGGCCACGACAACAGATATTCGGGTCGTCCTCACGGAAAAAGAACTGGCTACCGAGCAGGTAAAGGCGCAGGAGCAGCAGCGAACGTTGGGTATCTTCCCCAATTTTTACAGCAGCTATATCTGGAATGCGGCCCCGATGACTTCGGGCCAGAAGTATCAACTTGCCGCACGCTCCGTCGCGGATCCCTTCAACTTCATCGGAACCGGTCTCTTTGCCGCTGCGGAGCAATGGCGAAACTCCTCTCCTGGCTATGGCCAGGGTGCGCAGGGTTATGCCAAGCGCTACGGGGCTGCCTACGCGGACGAGGCCCTTAGCAGGATGATTGGCAGCGCAATTATGCCCTCGCTCCTGCACCAGGACCCGCGGTATTTCTATCGCGGCAGTGGAAGCATGAAGACCAGGGCCTTCTACGCCATCAAATCCGCTGTCATCTGCAGAGGAGATAACGGGAAACTAGAGCCGAATTACTCTTACCTGGTGGGCGCCTTCGCTTCTGGCGGTATTTCCAACCTGTATCATCCTGCCAGCGATCGCGGCCTGGGGCTCACCGTTGGTAATGGCTTTCTGAATATCGCTTCTCACGCCCTGGATAATCTGGTGCGTGAATTCGTACTGCGCAAGCTGACTCCCAAGGTGCCGGACTATGCCCAGGGAAAGCCGTAGCGTCTGATTTTTCGGGTTGACCGGCAAAAGCGTCCTTATACGACGGGCGACGGATTTCTTCTTACCACGCATACTCTCGCAGCCAGCAGAACCAGCGCGATCCAGAGAAGATCGGCGCCGAACAAATGTGTGATTTGTAACCACAGCGGAGCTAGTAATACCACGTCCGCAACACCTAACGCGACCTGCAGAGCCAGCAGGAACAGTATTGCGATCGCCAATTTCTGCTCCGCCGCCCGGGACAGCGCGCGCACCAGCAGCCAACAGACAAATAACCCGGCGATGACCGCGCTGACAGGGTGAAGCAGGCGGAGATGCTGCAACCATGTGCTGCCGCTGGCGAAATCCTGCACCAGGGCGGCGCGCACCGAGGTTGCGGGTAACAATGTATCGCTGAGCGCGGCCAGAGTGCCGGTCATTCCGACCAGCAGGATCGCGCCGAGCCCGGCGATGGCCGCAGGCAAGTGGCTGTAGCGGACCTCGCGCCGATGAACGCTTTCGTCTGCAGAGAGAAAATGCGCCGAAAGAGCCAACGCTCCGAGCAACAGCAGAGTATTGGCCAGGTGCAGGGAGAGATAGACAGCGCGCGCAGGGGAACGATTATCCGCAGTGAGGCGCAGCAGCACCAGCAACGCCCCGAGCAACGCCTCGTTGAAGATAAACAGCGTCGCGGCTGCGGTAGTGACGCGAGCAAGGTGTCCGGAAACGGTCCTGCGAAACGTCCATATCAGCAGAAGAAGAATCGCGATGACCGTAACACCGCTCATCATGCGGTGGGTGAGCTCGATGAGGGTAGCCAGTCGCGGATGGCTTTGCACAACCACCCCGTTGCACAGTGGCCAATGATCGCCGCAGCCGGCCCCGGAACTGGTGGCGCGCACCACCGCACCCTCGAGAATTACCGCCACGTTATAAATCAGGACCAGCCACGCAAAGCGCGACAGAAGTCTCGAGTTGGCAGCCGGTCTCAGCGTGGCGGAAACCGGAAGGGCGTGGGCAGAACTCATCGGTACCCCTTCCTCATCTTACCCGGCTAGCTCCTTGGCGCGCTGCGTGGCACGCATGACCGCCTTGATCAGGGTTACTCGCAACCCTCCTTCTTCCAGCTCGAGGATGCCGTCGATGGTGCAGCCGGCCGGCGTCGTGACCGCATCCTTCAACAACGCGGGATGATATCCGGTTTCCAGGACCATCTTGGCGGCGCCGAAAGTGGTCTGCGCCGCTAAAAGCGTGGCCGTGTCGCGCGGTAAGCCGACCTTGACGCCCGCCTCCGCCAGCGATTCCAGAATGATGTAGATGAATGCCGGGCCGCAGCCGGAAAGGCCGGTTACCGCATCCAGGTGCTTCTCTTCGACCATAACCGTCCGGCCCACAGTGGCAAACAACAGCGCGGCGAGATCCATCTGCTCCTGAGTGGCGTATTTGCCGCGGCTGAGTGCGGCAATGCCCGCGCCCAACATGGACGGAGTATTGGGCATGGCCCGGACGATGCCAATTTCCATATCTGCCGCATGCTCAATCGCCGTCGTTCGCACCGAGGCAGCAATCGAGATGAGCAGCTTTTTCGGCGTAAGCACCGAACGAATCTGCCTGACTACCTCAGGCACCGTGGCTGGCTTGAGTCCCAGCAGGATCAAGTCCGCGTACTGTGCCGCGGCTACGTTGTCAGTGGAGACATCGACTCCCCATTGCGCGGAGAGTTGCCCCGCGCGGTCCTCGTGTTCCACCGTAGCCATGATCTGCTCCGGCTCAAGAACTTTGGATTTGAGGAACGCCTGAAGCAGAATTCCACCCATCTTCCCCGCTCCGAGAATGGCTACCTTAAGGCCGGCAAGCGGTTGCCGGTTTGCATATCCGCCCATGAAGTCTCCCTTGCTACTTCTGTTGTTTCTGTTGCGTAATCCAGTCGTCGATGCGTTGCTCCAGAACATCGAGCGGCAGGGCGCCGGAATCCACTACCTGATCATGAAAAGCGCTGAGGCTGAACTTATCACCCAATGCCTGCTGGGCCCTCGCCCGCAATTCCAATATTTTGAGCTGGCCGATTTTGTAGCCGAGCGCCTGCGCCGGCCAGGCTATATAGCGATCGACTTCGGATTGCACGTCGGCTTCGACAACATTCGAGTGCTGGTGGAAGTAGTCCACCATTTGCTGCCGCGTCCAGTGCTGCGAATGGACGCCGGTATCAACCACCAGCCGGATGGCGCGCCAGGTATCCGCTTCGACGCGGCCAAGGTCACTGTAGGGATCCTGGTAAAAGCCGACATCTTTACCCAACTGCTCGGCGTAGAGACCCCATCCTTCGGCATACGCGGTGTAATTCGTGTACCTGCGAAACTGCGGAACATCCGTCAGCTCCTGGGCAATGGAAATTTGCAGGTGATGCCCTGGCAGACCTTCGTGATAAGCCCTGACTTCCACTTCTGCCAGAGATCGAGTCTCAAATTTGTAGGTGTTGACGTACACCGTGCCCGGCCGCGAACCGTCCGGGGTACCGTGTTCGTAATAAGCCGGCGCCTGATCTTTCTCCAGGTAATCGGGTACCGGTTTTACCACCAGTGGCGCTTTGGGCAAGAGACCAAAGAGCTGCGGGAGTTTCGGGCGCATGCGGTCGAGGCTGCTGCGATACGCGTCCAATAACTGATCTCTGCTGGTTGGGAAAAGCTTGGGGTCATGGGCAGCCGCAGTTTCGAGCGCCTTGATATCCGCAAATCCCAGCTTATGAGCGATCGCGAGGAGTTGCTCTTCGTCCTTCTTGACCTGCTCCTCGCCGATCTGATGAATCTGCTCCGGAGTCAGGTTCGTCGTGGTGCTCTGCTTGACGAGAAAACGGTAGTAGGCTTCCCCGTCGGGTAGAGACCATATCCCGGGGTCGGTGCGGGCGGCGGGGATATACTGCCCCTTCAGAAATTTGCCGAAGCGAAGATAGGCAGGCGCCACCTGCCTGGATATCACGGCAAACAGCTCTTCTTTGATGCGCGCCTGCTGCGCGGCAGAGACAGCCGCCGGAAACTTCTGAGCGGGCTGGGCGAATGGCCCATCCTGCGGCTGTTTCGCGGCGAGGTCATTCACCTGCGCCAACACCTTCTCCATCAGGTAAGCCGGAGGCTCGCGATGATCGTCCATGCCGATGGACATGTCGTCAGTGATTTGCTGGAAAGCGCGCGGAACCTGCTTCAGGCGAGCAATGTAATCGTCATAGTCTTTGACCGTCTTGAAACTAAGCTGGGAAACGAGCTGCGGCAGGTCGACTTGCAGACCGATAAATTGCGTGACCGGCATCTCCCAGGGTCTGAACCGGGCTTCTTCCTGGTTCTCGATCAATTGCCGCACCAGTAAATCTTTGCTCAGCTGTTCCTGGGCGGGCATGCCTGTCGTGTCGATCTCGGAAAGACGGGTGAGAAAACCTCGATCGCGGGCCAAAGAGTCGTTGTAGGCCTGCACGGAATAATCCGAGAGCTGGTCGTTATAACGGTTGTCGCCGATGGTGGAGGCGAATTCAGGATAGTGTTTGAGGAAGTCGTCCCAATAATCGGAGAAGATCGCGTTGAGCGTTTTGACCCGATTGTCGGGGGGGAGGTTTTGCGCTACAGCGAAGCTGGAAGCAATGGCGGTAAGGGCGAAGAGGGTTACGATTTTTGACAAACGAATTCCTGGGCTCGCTCGAAGCTAGCAAGCGCAGTTTATCGTTGGGACGACCCATCGTCCAAATCGGCGGCCAGGCTCGCCGGGGTGAAAGCTCTATTTATCTGGGCCACAGCGGCCACTACGGCCGTGCCCGAATACAAAGCCAAAGCGGGTAAAGGCCGTGTTGTTCAGTGATTGGGACTCGAAAAGTGTTTTTGTCCTTTCTGCGTACCGCCGCACAACCTAGTCGTGGTGCGCAATACTGGGAGCCGCCACTAGCTGTTGCTCCGGCTGCTTGGGCTCGGTCGGTTGCATGGGCGCGGCAATGTCGGCTTCGAGCATGCGATACAGGGTAGATCGGCTGATGCCGAGCTTGCTTGCGGCTCGCGCCTTATTCCCGTCGCACACCTTGAGCACCTGCAGGATGTGGCGGCGGATGACGCCATCCAGGGTGAAGTTCTCCGGCAGGACAGGATCACCTTCCTTGCCCCCGGCCGGCTCGAGTGGCAGGATGATTAGATCGATGGGGCGCAGCCACTGCGCTTCCGTGGACAAGCACGCCGCGCGCACGACGCTCTCGAGTTCGCGCACATTGCCGGGCCACAAGTGACGGAGCAGGATGGGCAGCGAACCGGGCCCCAGACCCTGCAAGGCCTTTTGCTGCTCGCGCGAAACGGTATCGATGAACATTTGCACCAGGGCCGGGATGTCTTCCTTGCGATCGCGCAGCGGAGGCAGCGTGAAAGAGACGGCACTTAAGCGGTAATAGATTTCCGGCACGAAGGCTCCCGCCAGGACCTGGGAGCGCAGGGGCTTGCGGGAAGTACAGATGAGTTGGGCGGGGGAGGGAACGGTGCCTGGCTTCTCGCCGGAAAAGGCAGTCTCGAAAGAACGGATGTAACGCAACAATTGGGCTTGGGGCTCGGCGGCCAATTCGTCGATATTGCGGATCAGCAGCACGCCGTCGGCTGCCCGGCGCACGGCCGCGCGCAGCGGTTCGGATCGCAGTTCGCTGTTGCTGCCGTTCTCGGCCGGAAACAAGCCCGTCGCTTCTTCCGCAACCAGCATGCCCGGCGATGCATGACGCATCTGGATGTGACGGGCAAGCAAGTGCTTGCCGGTCCCGGCCTCGCCCTCGATCAGGACCAGCCGTACGCGCGGTCCCACCTGCTGCAACTGCTCACAAACCCGGCGCATCGCCAGCGATCGTGAAACCAATTCTGGTATTGAACCGACCAGGGGCCGGCGCGGCGGCGCCCACCGGCTTTGCTCCCGGTTCGGTTGTATTGGCTGATTGATCATTTCCTATCCCCCACTTCCCGACGGCCGCGGAGGCTGCCGAAAAAACGCATCGAAGCATCAAGCGAGGCGCCAAATGCTGTATCTCTCCAAACTCGGCCTGCCATATCTCCGAGGCCTGTCGAGACGCAGCACTGTTTTTTCAGCAGCTTGTGTAAGCCGTTCTTAGCCGTTTATCGGCGGGGCGACAGAAGAGTTGAGGCAGAAGTGGTGCAACCGGAAGTGCACAGGTGATGACATGAAACACCGGTCCGCGGGAGCTTCCCGGCTCTGGAAATTTCTCGTACCCTGCTAAACCTTGACCGTACGCACGCGGGAAGAGACTGAATCGGAAGCGATCTTGCCATCGCGGATAAAGACTACCCGGTTGGCGTATTCCGCGATGTCCGGCTCGTGAGTTACCAGAATGATGGTGTTGCCCTTGGCATGCAAATCGTCAAAGAGCGCCATGATTTCGTCGCCGGTCTTCGAGTCCAGGTTTCCCGTCGGCTCATCGGCCAGGATAATGGAGGGGCGATTCACCAGTGCGCGCGCGATCGCCACGCGCTGCCGTTGACCACCTGACAGCTCGTTCGGCTTATGATTCATCCGCTCTTCAAGATTCACGGAGCGGAGCGCCGCCTTGGCCCGCTCAATTCTCTCTTCGCCAGGGGTCCCGTTGTAGATCAAAGGCAGCTCGACATTGTGCAAGGCGGTCGCGCGCGCCAGGAGATTAAAGGTCTGGAACACAAAGCCGATTTCGCGATTGCGAATACGCGCCAGCTCGTCGTCGTTCAATTCGCTGACCAGGTGGCCGTTGAGCCAGTATTTGCCCCTGGTCGGTGTGTCCAGGCAGCCGATCAGGTTCATCAGCGTCGACTTACCGGAACCCGACGGCCCCATGATGGCAACGTACTCGTTATGCCGGATGCGGAGGTTGATGCCACATAGTGCATTCACCACCTGGTCGGTGCCCATGGTGTAGACCTTCCATAGGTCCTCCACCACGATGACCTCTGTCTGGGCGCTGTCCTGTGCCGTATCGGCCTGCGTTGCGCCGCCGGTTTCGAGTGCCATTCCTGCTCCTGTTTCTGCTCGCTGCCTCTACGAAGATTCGCTTGTCTGGGTCGCGGCTGCGTTGTCCCGCTTCACCTTGGCGTCGTCCTTAAGGGTGCGCAAGACCTTATACGGACCAATGATGATTTCATCTTCATCCTTGAGTCCGCTGGTGACTTCTATGTCTGTAGCTCCTGTGATCCCGGTCGCGACCGGGACAAACTCGGATTCCAGCTTACTGCCCTTATGGCGCAGGACAAAGACTCCCTGTGTGCCGGGATCCTGGCTATTGGCTGGGGCGGCATCGCCAGCGGAGGCAGCATTCACGGTCTGCATCGCCGGACCGGGCTTCAGCGAGGCCGCGGTCCGCATCGACAGCGCCTGAATGGGTATGGTCAGGATATTTTGCCGCTGTGCGGTGGTAATTTTGGCTGTGGCTGACAGCCCGGGGCGCAACTCGTCGGGCGGATTGGTGAGCGTCACGACCACTTTGAAATCCTTGGCCTCTTCGGTTCCCGTCGTACTTTGGCTCGTAGCGATCCCCGTAGAGCGCAGGATGGCCTGGTCGCCGACTTCGGTGACCGTGCCCTGAAATTTCCGGCCGGGCAGCGCATCCACGGTTACATCCACCGCCTGGCCCATAGCGACGTTGACGATGTCCGTTTCATCCACCTTGACTTCGGCGGTAATTACGGTGAGATCCGCCAATGTCATCAGGGTGCTGCCCTGAGCGTTTTGGATCCCGACCACCACGGTCTCTCCCTCGCGCACCGGCATGTTGGTGACGATGCCATCAAAGGGCGCCACACTGACCGTCTTGTTCAAAGCGTCGATATCGCTGGTCAACGTGGCTTGGGCCGTACCCAGCTTGCCCCTGGCGGAGGCCGTTTGCGCGCGGGACTGCACCAGTGCCGCCTTGCTTTGCGCCAGGGTGGCAACATCCGTGTCGTAGGCGGCCTTCTTAGAGTCATATTCCGACTTGGCGATCAATTCGGCTTTATAAAGGGCCTGCGCTCGCTGCCAATCGAGGAGTTTCTGGTTGAGATCCGCCTCGGAATGGGCGACGGTGGCCTCCGCCGTCTTTTCCGCGGCCAAATACGAGGAAATGTCTGTATCGGCGGACTCGATGCTGGCCCGCTGCGCGTCCACGCCGGCCCTGGCTTGCACGCTTTCCACGGTGGCCAATATCTGACCCTTCTTTACGTGATCGCCTTCCTTGACGTACAGGTGCGTGATCCGCCCAAAGGACGTAGCCCCGATGTTGACGGTGGTTTTAGGCTTAATTTGCCCCGTTCCGCTGACTATCGAGGTCAGATTCTGGCGCACGACCTTTGCCGTGAGAACCTTGGTATAACCCGACTGCGCGCGAACAATAGTGAAGGTAGTAATCCCTGCCGCCACCAGGATCGCGCCGGATATGATCAGGACTTTCTTGAGTTTCATGGGGTGAGACGGCTATCGCCGCCCTGCCCTCCATCATACGTGGTACCGTCTCCGCCGGTTCCGGGCTTTTTGTCCAGCAGTACCTGAATTTATTGTTACCAGTGCTGTCGGCAGGCCTGAAGTTAGCGTATGAAATAGCATTTCGCCGCTTGTATTCGCCGTTACCGGCTCTTAAACTTGTTGTGCCGTACCGGGAGTATCGCGCAATCTATGCTGAGGGCTAGTTCTACCCTTTTTCTGCTCTTGTCGCTGGGCCTGTCACCAGCCCTCATCGCACAAAACGCGACCACCCAGCCATCCCAGGCCAACACCCCAACCGGTGCATCCTCGGATAACCAGTCCACTCCCGCCGGTCAGGATCCTCTCAAGCGGCCTTTGAGCGACAAGGAAAGATTCAAGCAACAGAAGGAACTACGGAACGAGCTCAAGGGACCTTATAAGAAGTGGGTAGATGAGGACGTTCGCTGGATCATCACCGACCAGGAGCTGAAGGCGTTCAAGAGCCTGTCGAACGACGAGGAGCGGGACAATTTCATCGAGCAATTCTGGCAGCGGCGCAACCCCGATCCCGATTCCCCTGAAAATGAATTTAAGGATGAAAACTACCGCCGCATCGCTTACGCCAACGAGCATTTTGCCGCCGGCAAGCCGGGGTGGAAGACCGACCGCGGGCATATCTACATCGCTTACGGAAAGCCGGACAGCATCGAATCCCATCCCAGCGGTGGCTCTTACGAGCGTCCGATGGAAGAAGGGGGCGGCGAAACCTCGACTTTTCCCTTTGAGACCTGGCACTACCGCTACATTGAGGGCATCGGCGAAAACATCGATATCGAGTTTGTCGATACCTGCATGTGCGGCGATTACCACATGACCCTCGACCGCTCGGAAAAGGACGCTTTGCTGCACGTTCCAGGCGCTGGCGCGACTCTGGGCGAGCAGATGGGAACCTCCAAGCGGACCGACCGTTTCAACGGCGGGCTCGAGAACCTGGGCGGTGGCCCGATGGCAACCTCGAATCAGGCGAAGGAGTTCGACCGCCTCGAACAGTTCGCCAAGCTGCAGGCCCCCCCGGTGGTCAAGTTCAAGGATCTGGAATCCTTCCTGGTTAACCACAAGGTGTTGAGTGGGCCCTTCTTCCCCTTCGAAGTCCGCACCGACTACGTCAAAGTGACCGATGATACGGTGTTGGTTCCGCTGACCCTGCAAATCAAGAATCGGGATATCACCTTCAACACCAAGGACGGCGTAGCTAAGGGCGAAGTGAATGTCCTGGGACGCGTGGCCACAATAACGGATCACGTGGTGCAAACCTTTGAGCAGACTCTCGAGGTGGAACAACCGAGCGAGCTGCTGGGCAAGGCGCTCGATCAGGCATCGGTTCACTGGTGGGCCTTACCCCTGAGACCCGGCCGCTATCGGGTGGATATCGCCATCAAGGACGTGAACAACCCTGACCACGTCGGGACCTGGGCAGAAGGAATCGTGGTGCCTAAGTACGACGATGAAAAGCTCTCCGCCTCGTCGCTCATTCTGGCTGACAAGATGGAGCAGGTGCCGACCAAGCAAATTGGCACCGGCCAGTTCATTATCGGCAATACTTTCGTCCGGCCGCGAGTCAGCGCCGGTCCGGCGGTGGCCGTCAGTTTCCACCGCAGCCAGAGACTGAACTTCTGGATGCAGGTCTACAATTTGGCAATCGATGACAAGAGCAAAAAGAATGCTGCTACCATCCAGTACCAAATCACGGACCTGGCGTCTAACAAGCCAATACTGGACACATCGGAAA
>JBARKD010000815.1:0-4153 GCA_049800615.1 Acidobacteriaceae bacterium
TGACGGCGGGGCTGAAGAGTGTGCCTGAGAACTTGGTCGCTGGGCAAGAAATACAGTTATCTACGACGCCACCCCGGTCTAAATGACCCGGAGGGCTTTGAAGCCCCGCCCCTTCACGCCAATACAGGCTCTGGAGATGACGCTTCGTCTAGGGGTGGAGAAAAAAACCCCAGCAGCTGAACAGGCTGCGGAAAAAATCGGGATCGAGCAAGAGAGACGTGAAGCAGGGGCTAAAGCCCGACGTATTCTGAATCATTTACGGCCCGACTGAAGTCGGGCCCTGATACAAAAACCGTGTTTTTTCCGCAGCCTGTGAAGCCCCGCCCCTTCACGCCAAAAAGTCACAGGCTCTCGGGATGACAAAGGGTAGGCCTGCAAGTATCGCTACTGGGCAAATCTCCGGAAGAAGCTGTCCGGCTTCCACGCAGGACGCTGATCCGCGTCCGCAACACGTAACGCCAGCTTGGCCAGAATCGCGTCGAACTGCGCGGCGGCCTTAGTATCGACCGGCTGGCTGAGGTCGTCCGACGGCCCGTGATAGCGTTCGGCGTACCACGCATTGAAGATCTTCTCTTCGGGGCTGCCTTTGATCCAGCCAAATTTGAAGGCCAGCGCCGGCACACCCTTCTTGATGAAGCTGTATTGATCGCTGCGGATGAAGCGATTATGTTCCGGCTCTTTATCCGCCTGTATCTGCACCCCGGCTTGTTGGGCAACCGCGCGAATATCATCCCCCAGGGTAGATTCTCCCAGGCCCTGGACTTCCAGATATTTCAGAGGAAACAGTGGAAGATACATATCCATGTTGATGTCGGCGACGATGGGTCCTTTGACCGTGGGATGCGCCGCGAAATACTGCGACCCCAACTCCCCCTTCTCCTCGCCGGTGACGGAAAGAAAGAGAATCGAGCGCCTGGGCTTTTTGCCCTTGAGGGCGCGGGCGATTTCGATCAGCGATGCGTCTCCCGAGGCATCGTCCATCGCGCCGTTATAGATGCGATCGCCCTTGACCGGTTCTCCGACGCCGAGATGATCCAGGTGCGCGCTCACCACAACGTTTTCTCTGCTGAGCTGCGGATCGCTGCCCGGCAGGATCCCCGCAATGTTTTCTGATTTTGCCTCCGAGCGAATAATTCCTACCTTGGCCTGGACCTTAACGGCCAGCGGAAAGTGCGGCAAGGGGTTGTTCGCATTAAGATCGGCAACGATTTGGGCGAAGGTATGGCCGCTGCCGGCAAACAGCATTTCCGCCTGGGCAGTATTGAACACGATGGTGACGGGAAGAGCAGGGGGAGCATCCGGACCAGGATCGCTCAGCTCCATGTGCGGTTGAAACCGCGCGGCGGCAATGCGCGACCAAGGTATCTCGGCGCTCTTGGGATTCTGAATCACAATTGCGCCCACGACCCCCGCTTTCTCCAAGGCCTTCCGCCGTTCTTCCCCCGACTGGTAGTGTGCCTTGACCGGACCTGGCATATCCGCGGGCCCGCCAGTCACCAGAACTACAATTTTCCCCCTCACATTCTGGCCTGCCAGATCGTCGTAGTGCAGTTCCGGGACCGTGAGGCCATATCCCACAAAGACCGCGCCCGCATCCACCTTTGCTGCCGATTGCGTGCCGATCTGGAAGATCGCGTCATCGCCCAGCTTTACCGGCTGCGCTTTGCCGTCGCGCAGCAAATCGAGCCCGCAGTGAGGCTCGTCGATGCGCAGCACGTGAAAGTCCACGGGCTGCCGGTAGCCATCCACGCCTGCAGGCTTCAGGCCGGCGGCGCGAAATTGCTCGACCATGTAATCGGCCGCTTTCTCGAAGCCAGGCGTGCCGGTCCCGCGACCCTCCAGGCTGTCGTCCGCGAGAAACTGAACATGCGACCACCACTGTCGGCCCATCGCTTTCCAATCGGGATCCTGCGCCCGAATTACCGACCCGGCAATTAAAAATGCCGCGCAGACGATCAGCCACTTCGATACCTTCACCTGAGACGCCCTCCCAAAAATGGTGTCAAGGCGAATGTATCGCAAGCCAGGCGCAAGTTCTCGCGGCAAATGAAAAGGACGCTCCCGGAGGAGCGCCCTTGAATTCCGGCGCGCAAGCAGACCGCGGCGCTATCTCGGTTTTGCTTTCGTGGGAAACAGCTTTTCCCGCCGCGCGGCCCAGTCGGCAGTGGAGAAAAGCCCCGGGCCAATCTCAATCAGGCGTGGAACCATGTTGAAAACCGTGATCTGGCTCCAAGTCTTGCCTTCGCGTGTTCTGAATCCTTTCTCGTTCAGGTCGCTGGCAATGGCCGAGAAGGGGAAATCCTGGACGATCATGTCCATCATTTGGGTCAGTACCATGCGCTCGCCGATATGGTTTTCGAGGCGTTGGCAATCGTCGGAGATGCGAAGGCCGTAGGGGATATCTTCGTGGAACGCGCCTTCGCTGGGGGCTTCTTCCCCGGGAAGCTCTCGCCGCCATTCGATCGACACCAGTTGCCATCCAGCGGCAGAACGCTGCTGGATCAAGGATGGGCTGAAGGGGCCCGAAATTATGTCTCTGATCCGTTCAAAGTGCGTCATGAGTCTCCTCCCGCGATAGGACTATCGGTGGCCTCCTCGGCTGAAGCAATCGAGGGACCACGCGGAGAGCATCGCCTTGCACTGCAAAAATACATGCTTTCAGTGATTTGCAGGGAAAAAATCCGGATCGGAGAAAAGAATTGGTGTGCGAAATCGCAAACCGCTGTTCGCCTGCGGACAGCGCGCTCTTATCACGGAGCTGCGGCGGGAACCGGCCTGCTCGGCGCTGGAACGGCAAGCGCCGGCCGAGACCGGCGGTAATTCGTTGTCCTCTCCGCGGCCAGATCGAAATCCTGCGGATTCCTGGGCAGGCTTAGCCGTCCCTGGGCCAGATAGGCGACGATCACTCCACCGGTGACCTCGGGCGCCAGCAGAGCCATGGGCACAAGATACTTTTTACTCTTGATCAGAGACTCTGCGACTCCATCGACCGGGTGGCTCCGAGGAACGTTGCCGGGAATCTGCGGGATCACAAAGGCGGTCAGAGTGAGTTCGGGATTTTTCTTCGCGTACCGCATCAACGAACGAGCGACCTGCTTAGGCGTCATCAAACCGGCGTCGGCGATGAAATTCCGGTGGATTGCGTGGGGCAGATAGATGTCCAGAACCACCCGGGAAAAATCCGCGCAGTTGTGGAAGAAGATGTTGAAGTGGCCAACATTCCGTTTGTCGTTGTAGGCAGCGATGAATCTCAGGTCCTGCGCGGGGGTGCTATCGAACTGCAGGACATGGATGGTCCGATCGTAAGAGGCGCCGGCCAGTTGCGTCCACTCGCCTTTGGGGGACTCACGACTGGGCTGATCCGGAGCCAGGGCCAGCAAATGCTTCCGTCGGTACTCATTGCGCAGAAGGGCAACCTGCTCCTTATCCACAATCACGGGAATATCGTTGGGAGAGTCGACTGCGTATAGATAGCCCACCAGCGGAACAGCAAGCCAGTCGTAGCCGTCGATTTTGTGATAGCGGCTGATCACCACTCCATACTCCCCGTTGTGGCAAGGCCTAAGGAGCGCAGGCGTGTCGGCGCAAATGTGATTGAAGTAAATGGCGGCATGGCCGGTGGGGTTTACGGCGCCAAATTCGCCATAGGGCTCTTCCAGCAGGAATGCGACGGATGCCTGCGCGCATGTGCCCGAAGCAGCCAGCAGGCAAATCAATACCCAGGTTTTGGCCCAGATACCCATGACCCGTTAGAACCCGGAAAGCTCAAAGAAGTTGGAAGATATTACCTCCGCGGGTAGATGATGCGTTTTTCGGTGTATCTGCAGATATTACGGCGGTAACTAAGGGCGGGTGAGATATGTGCTTGCTTCCGGTTAACTCCTGGGATCCTCAACCCGCCTATGAAAAGAATGCTGTTCGAGTGATTATCGCGAATCAAAAACAGGAACGGATGGTCTGCGCGGAAGACCGGCGGCGGCTGCGTTGGCACGCGAATGGCCAGCGACCGCATGGTGCCCGCGGTGGCCGCGGCGGCTTCCGTCCCCACCTCATTGAGGTCGACGTACGCCTTGTGGATGACGTCGGAGATGGCAAAATCGCGGTGGCCGGTCATCGTGATCGTCACCGAACGGCGCTCCGCGCCCCTCAGCCC
>JBARKD010000816.1:0-3777 GCA_049800615.1 Acidobacteriaceae bacterium
AAGCCGCGGCGAGTCCGGCTGGACACTCTTGTCGAGGATTCTCATCACCCGGTGCTTCTTCGCACCGAGGCCGAGCTGAGAGAGTACTTTGAGGGAAAACGAAATGGCTTTTCCGTGCGGCTCGATATGCGCGGGACACCCTTCCAAAAACAGGTCTGGGAAGCGCTGCTGGGTATTCCTTTCGGGGAAACACGCACCTACGGGCAACTCGCACGCCAGCTTGGCAATCCGCAGGCAACACGCGCGGTGGGGGCCGCGAATGGCCGGAACCCTATCTCGATCATCGTTCCGTGTCATCGCGTTATCGGCTCATCCGGCAAGCTGACTGGCTTCGCCGGCGGTCTCGACGTGAAGGCTCACCTTCTCAAACTGGAGGGACGCGCGGAGGAACTCTTTCGCTAGCTCCGCCGCGTAAACCTTCCGCTTGTACCCTTGCTTTTTTGATGAGGATCAATCCGAGTAACGCCAGATCCAGTGATCACGGGTCAAAGGTGAGAAGGCACATTTGTTTAGGAGCCCGAGGTGCTCGCATTGCCGTGCCAGCAGGTCGCCGATCATATCGATCGCATACTGCAGGGCGACGAACGGATCTTCTCCGAACGGGGCGTAAACCCTCTCGTCGATTTCAAGCCCCAAGATTTGAAACGGGCAGCGAAACAACTCTTCCGATGGGTCCTGTGGCCCGAGCACCGTGCCATCCAGACGAGTCCGCACAGGCAGTCCTAAGCGCACGGCGATCCGTCGCTCTTCATCATCCTGAGCGTAGAGCTTTATAAAGCGCTCCGCTATCACGGTTCCAAGTGGGAAGCTGTCTGGGTTCATTGCTGCTCCTTGACCACACTATAAACAAGGCGGCAGTGCGGCCGGCTTCGCTGTTACCATTCCGGCAGAGGGCGGCTGATGATGAAAATCCACTGGCTTTCACCGCTTTTGTCGGGGATGCTCGCCCTCTCTCCGTGCGCGATGGCGCAATCCGCCACGAACGACGCAGAGACTCCGATTACCTTCCAGGCCGGCGCTGCGAATGTAGTCGTTGACGTAGTGGTGACTGGGGCTCACAACAGCTCTGCGGAAGGCTTATCGAGAGACAACTTCACCGTGTTCGAAGACGGTCACGAACAGCAGATTGTTTCTTTTGAAGTCCACCCTTCGGCAAACGCAAGCTTATCGCAGCCGTTTCCACCTTTGCCCCCCGGGGTCTATACCAATCAGCACCCGAACCCTGGCGACGATTCGCTGGATGTGCTTCTCATTGACGCGCTCAACACTCCTTCCGTAAAACATGGCGACGTCCGCAGGGCGCTGCTTGCTTATCTAAAAACGCTGCCGGTCAACAAGCCCATCGCTGTTTTTACCCTCGACACGCGCCTGCATCAACTGGAAGACTTCACCAGCGACCACACCGCCCTACTCAAAGCTGTCGACCATTTCACCAGTTCCCCGCGTAAATCGCCGCTTTTGAAGACCCATACCGATAACGAAAAGCAACTGGAGGACGAGGATCAGGAGTTCATGTTCGCCATGGGCATGATGAAGCCCGCATTGGCCGCAGCGCTGCTGGCGGGACTTCAGCAATTCAATGCCGAGCAGGATTCGCTCAGCATCAGCCTGCGCGCAGAATACACACTTGACGCATTTAACCAGCTGGCCCGCTATCTTTCGGGAATGCCGGGACGCAAGAATGTGCTTTGGCTTTCCGGTTCATTTCCGCTCTCAATCGTTCCCAATCCCAATTTGAAAGACTCCAACCGATCCGCACGTGACTTTTCAGAGAAGGTTGACCAGACCGCAGGTCTGCTGGCAAAAGGCCGGGTCGCCGTTTATCCGATCGACGCTCGGGGTCTTTTTCCGCAGGCATATGCCGGTGCGGATACGTCGGGAGGCTCTATCGCCCGCACGACCGACCGCGTCGCGGCAGCGGAAGCTGACGAGGCCAGCCTCAACGCCCAGGAGCAAATGACCTTGGAAGAGGTAGCTCGCGTCACGGGCGGCGAAGCGATCTCGAACACCAATGATCTGAAGGGCGCACTGGATGAAGTCGATCGCAAGGGGGCTCACTTCTACACCCTGGTCTACGCTCCCTCGGATAAGGCGCAGAACGATAAAGTCCGGCACATTGAGGTTCGGGTACATCCGGGCAAGTATCACCTCTCCTACCGGCGAACGTATATGAGCTCGGCGCCGCCGCCAAAGCCGGATACGTTCGTGCGCATGCTGCAGCATGATGTTCCGGCATCAGGGCAGATCCTATTCCGGTTGTCTTCCACCCGCGTTGGCGTGCAGCCGGCGACGGCTCCGTTGGCAGGCAGCAATCCCAACACAGCGAGGCCGGTCACGCGTTATTCCATTGGATATGAGGTGGACGCCGCTCCCCTGCAGCTAACGGCATCCGGCGACGGCGTTCTGCACGGAACTACCACACTGGTCCTGATCGCCTACGATCGTGAGGGCCGTCCGCTCAACTCAATTTCCAACACACTCACCCTCCACGTGCCTTCCGCGGAGTATGCGAGGTTTGTGAAGGAAGGCATTCGTTATCGTCAACAACTGGATATACCGGCGCAGACAGCATGGCTTCGCGCTGGTGTTCTGGACCGGGCGTCGGGAAGTGTGGGCAGTCTCGAGATTCCCTTCTCCGTGACAGCCAACCCACCAGCGCATTAGACCTGGTCTCATAAACAGACAAATTTCGGAGAGGCCGCGCATGAGACCCGCCCTCGAAGCGGGGCTCAGGGTCCAACCAGAAGCCGCGGACCCATATATGAGACAAGTTCTAGTGAGCCGAGAGGCACGCTTCCCGGTGGAATCCGCTGATGCCCGTGGGGCAGGTCACGCTATCAGCGTGACATTCGCAGCGTGTCGATAAGCGCGGCCAGAGCGGCCGGCTGATTGCGGCGGCTCGGATAGTAGAGAAAGTAGCCCGGGAACACTGGACACCAATCTCTCAGTACCTGGATCAGACGCCCATCGGCAATCAAGTCCTTGAGTGTGTCCTCCATCGCTGTTCCAATGCCGATTCCGTTTAAAACCGCCTGGATAACCAGGTCAGGATCGTCAAACGATGCCGGCCCTTGTGGGCTAACCGTCAGCGACTTTCGCCCTTTTTCAAATTCCCAGCGATAGAGACTGTTGCTGAAACGGAATCCTATGCAGGCATGATCTTTGAGGTCCTGAGGTTTCTGCGGAGGGTTGCGGGAGGCGAAATATGCCGGCGATCCGACCACCGCCAGTCGCATGTCTCTGGTGACCGGAACAGCAATCATGTCCCTCTGAATGAACTCACCGATCTGAACTCCGGCATCATATTCTCCAGCCACAAGATCGACGGGGTCGTTCGAAGAAGTGATCTCCAAAACGATCTCCGGGTATGCGCGTCCAAATTCAGCAAGCTTTGGCAGGAGGACCATTTGCGTCGCTGTTCTTGAAATGATGAGACGAATGCGCCCTGCCGGGCTCCCCCGTTTTTTTCGCGTTTCGGCTACCGCTCGCTCAATCCGCTCAAGCGCTGGAGCGAGTTCATGAAGCAACGCGGCACCAGCGGCAGTCGGCGATACGCTCCGCGTGGTTCGCGCCAACAACTGCAGTCCCAATCTCCTCTCGAGGCCACGCATGGAGTGGCTCAGAGCAGATTGCGATACACCCAACCGGCCGGCGGCGCGTGTAAAACTGCGCTCTTCCGCCACAACTGCGAACGCGGATAGCTCCCCCAGGTCGTTTCTCATGATTCATGAATCGTATTCATAGCTCCTTGCGATTGCAACCGGCTTGTGTCATGAG
>JBARKD010000817.1:0-3323 GCA_049800615.1 Acidobacteriaceae bacterium
GCGCTTCTCCCCCTCCAGCTGTCACTCACGCCCGAACAACCATCCACACCCGAACCACCATCTATTACGCAACTGAGATTGTCATCCCATTGGCATTTCCATGTTTCTCGGCAGGAGATTCGGAGATGCGAAGTGGGAGGCCCACGATATACCGCGGAACATACCCCCTTGCTCTCCGGTAAAACCTCAGTTATTAATGAGGGACCAAGTTGTACCGCCTTCGCAAGAGAGTTCCCAAACATTTGTAAGACCTGAAGTTATCCGGGCCTCCAGCAAGCGATTAGGACTCCGTCAAGCAGAGCGGAAACGATGGGAGTTTCTATTTTCGTGGAGGTAGTACGCATGAGCGCCCTCCGTCGTCCCCTCGCTGTCGTGTGTCTCTGTGCAGGCTTAGCCGGCGTAGCCTGGCCGCAGGCTTCTCTCACTTCCTTGCGCGGAACCGTCACCGACTCGTCCGGCGCATTGATCCCGAGCGCCGCAGTGTCCATTGTGAACAAGGCCAATGACGTCACCTCAACGCAGACGGCCAATCACAGTGGCGAATATCAGTTTCAACAGGTTCCGCCTGGCACTTATATCATCACCGCCAATGGCGCCGGCTTCGGCTCGCAATCGAAGCAGGCAGACCTCCTGGTAAATCAGCCCGCCACTATCAATTTCAAATTGACCGTCCAGGCCACGGCGATGACCGTCGATGTGAGTGGTGAAGCCGAAACATTGAATTCCACCGATGCCTCCATCGGCAATTCCGTCACCAACGCCACCATTCAGGCGCTCCCCATGGAAGGACGCAATGTGACCGGTTTGCTGAGCCTGCAACCCGGCGTGTTGTATCTTGGCCGGCAGACTACGGACCAGCAGGATCAGGACAGCCGCAGCGGTTCGGTTGCCGGCGCGCGCTCCGATCAGACCAACGTCACTCTGGACGGACTGGACGATAACGATCAGCAAAATGGCTATGCGTTCACTGGGGTACTGCGGTCCACGCTCGATTCGACGGAGGAGTTCCGGGTCACCACCACGAGCTCCAACGCCGACGCCGGGCGCAGTTCCGGCGCCCAGGTGACCCTGGTGACGAAATCGGGAACCAACAATTTTCACGGCGCCGCGTACGAATACAATCGCAACAGTCTTGGGTACGCGAACGACTGGTTTAACAAGCAGGGAGAGCTGCAGTCCGACCAGCCCAATCGGCCGGGCGAACTGATCCGCAACACCTTCGGCGCATCTTTGGGCGGTCCCATCAAAAAAGACAAGCTTTTCTTTTTCTTCAACTACGAGGGCCAGCGCACGGCGGAGAACTCGCAGCAAACCCGGGTGGTGCCCAGCGCTCAATATCGCCAGGGGTTCGTGACCTATCAATATTGTGTTGATCCAAACGACCCCTCCTGCGCGCAAACTTCCACCACCACCCTCACCCCCGCGCAGGTTGCCACCCTCGACGCCCCGTGCGTTGCCAATGGGGTTTGCACGACACCGGGACCGAACGCAGCCGCGCTCGAGTTGTTTCAGCAGTTCCCTATGCCCAATGGAGCCACCCAGGGAGACGGCTACAACCTTCTGTCGTATACCTTCGCCTCTCCCTTCCCCGGTTCTCTGAACACTACGATTCTTAAGCTTGACTATGCGCTCAACCAGAAGCACCACCTCTTCGTCCGCGGAAGCCTGCAGAAGGATACGCAATCGGGTGTGGAGGATTTCCCCGGCGATCCTCCATCCTCGCGCCTGGAGGACAACAGCAAAGGCATCGCGGTCGGGGAAACGTGGTCTCTTACGCCTCACCTGGTCAACGATGTTCGTTATGGCCTTATCCGCCAGGGGTATAGCAAACGGGGAACAGGCCAGGGCGACTATACGACCTTTCGCTTTATCAACGATTCCGGCTACGACCCGTACTATATAACGCGTACCTCGGTGGTCAGTGTGCCGGTCAATAATGTGATGGACAATCTGACATGGACGAAAGGGAGTCATACTTTTGCCTACGGCGGGAATTGGCGGCTCATTCACAATAATCGCGGCTCCGATGCCAATTCCTATAACTCGGCCTCCACCAATCCGTACTGGTACACCGGGGGGCCTCCGGATCCTTCGGCGGTGTTGGGTTTGCCCGCGGTGTCGACGGGTTTCGAAAGCTCGTACGAGATAGCCTATGGAAATCTTATAGGCGGAATTCCGGAAGCATTTAGCATCTCAAATTACGCGGTAACGAACGGCGGGACAGGAACGCTGCTTGCGGACGGTACGTTTATCAATCGTCACTTCAAGGCGAACGAGTTCGAGTGGTACGCACAGGATTCATGGAGAGCTCGACCCAACCTGACGATTACCTTCGGTGTACGGCACACCATTCTGCAGACGCCTTACGAAGAGAATGGGCAACAAATCGCGCCGACGATTGATACCGATGCGTGGTACAAGCAACGGAACATAGCGGCTCTTCAAGGGCAGGTGTACGAGGCGTTGCTTCAATTTGCACCCGGCGGCCCTGCCAACCACGCCCCGGGACTCTGGGCAAAACAAAAAGCGAATTTCGCGCCACGCTTGGCCATCGTCTACGCACCCGATGAGAAAACTTCCATCCGGGCTGGTTTCGGGATGTACTTCGACCACTATGGAGAAGGTATCGTCAACTCCTTTGATCAGTTCGGCTCCTTCGGCCTGAGCACAACTATTTCCAATCCGGCCGGAGTTTATACCACGGCAAATGCGCCGCGATTCACCGGTGTTCACAATGTCCCTTCCAGCGGTTGCGAACAACCTTCCACGGTTACGTATCCGTATACTGCGCCAAGCGACTCGTTCTGCGGTTTCGAAATTACCTGGGGCGCGAATAAACATCTCAAGACTCCCTATGCGGAAGCGATGGACTTTTCTGTCCAGCGGGAAATTCGCGGCGGCCTGATCCTGGAGCTCGCCTACGTAGGCCGGTTGGGCAGACACCTGCTGCAGGCCATCGATCTTGCTGAGCCGGTCGATTACGCCGATCCGCTGGGTGGCGGGGACTATTTTACGAATGCGGCTAAGCTTTCCTCCCTGGTGGATGCCAACGGAGACGATGAAAACGCGTCCGTCCCCGCGATTCCATACTTCGAAGACGTGTTTCCCCAACTCGCCAATCACGACTATGCCGGAGAGAGCGCGACCCAGGCCATCTACACCAACGAATGGGCGCCCTTTCGCGACAATGCGGGGGAAACCATGGCCCTGGCTGACCTGGACTATTACTGCTCTTACGGCTGTCCTCAGGGAACCAAATTCTGGCAACCGCAGTTTTCCTCTCTCTATGCCTGGGATTCGATCGGGATGAGCTACTACAACGC
>JBARKD010000818.1:0-4749 GCA_049800615.1 Acidobacteriaceae bacterium
ACAGGCTGCGGAAAAAACGCGGTTTTTGTATCAGGGCCCGACTTCAGTCGGGCCGTAAATGATTCAGAATACGTCGGGTTTTACAGGCTGCGGAAAAATGCGCCGAAGCAACGAGCGAGGCTCTAGATAATGTATCCCTGCCTAGACAAGTGCCTACGCCTGGTAGGCTCGTCGGGCCGCTGCGTTGTTTTTCCGCAGCCTGTTTAGCCCCTGCTTCACGTCTCTCTTGCCCGATCCCGATTTTTTCCGCAGCCTGTTCAGCCGCTGAGGGCGCCATTCTTCACCTCTAGACAAAGTTGTCATCCTGAGAGCCTGTGACTTTTTGGCTTGAAGGGGCGGCTTTTCTCCACCCCTCCACAAAGGCGTCATCGCTGAGCGCAGCGCCAGCGGCGAGGAGTCGAAGGACCTCAAGGTTGCTTAATCTTGTAGATGCTGTGAGTATCTTTTCGACCACCGAATAGGCAATCCGCTAATCCGCCACCATCAGCTCGCCGGGAAGGATGGGCCGGGTTCTCGGCAGCAGGCCGAAAGCGGCCGCGGCACCCACGCCGAACAGGATAAGAACAAACACTGCCAGCTTGAGCTGATTCGTCGCTGGCGACCGCGGCAGCGTCTTCCACAGCAAGAGCAGAGTGGTTTGCGAGATCACCGCCGCCCACACGGCCCCGTAAAAATATCTGCGCTCGATCCCCTCTCCCTTGGTGGAACGGCCGACTCGCGGAAGCAGGCCAAACAGCCCCAACAGCAGCACCATGGCGCACAGGGGGAAATAGGCCTTGAGATAAATCTGTTTCATGACCCACGTTCCCGTCGCGACCGCAATCACCAGCCCCGCGAGATTCAGCAGCGCGAAGCTGATCACCGCATTCCAAGCGAACGTGTAGCAGATCTTCCGGTAGAGAGGATTTGGTTTGTCCTCGGTAAAGCGAAGAATATAAGGTCGCGGTTCTACGCCGGGAAGCTGGCCAAAGTAGCCTGCCACACCGGTGGCCGCCATCACCAGCAACAACCACAGCAGGTTTTTGCCGCTGCCTCCATGAGCAAATAAATCGAAGGTCAGCGGACCCGGGGCAAGAAAAAACACCCAGATCCAGATCGGCCAGTGAGCCAGCCGGTAAGCCCTGGTGTTGCGCTCACGCATCTTGCGGGCAGCCGCATATTCCACCTTGATTGAGTAAGCCATCTGCCTGTTATTGTGCACTTTTTCCATCATTCACGGGGATTGCCGCATCCATTTATAGGTTTATGGTACGGTCGTCTGGGAGGATCCAGGATTGGGCAAAATGATGGTCCCGAAGCGCCTGTTTTTAACCAAGGGGGCCGGGAAACACAAGGAACGGCTGACGTCATTTGAATTGGCCCTGCGCGACGCTGGGATCGCTGCTCAGAACCTGGTTCGCGTTTCCTCCATCTTCCCGCCGCAGTGCAAGCTGATCACGCGCAAAGAAGGGCTGAGGTACCTCTCGCCGGGCGAGGTTGTTTTCGCCGTGGTTGCGGAGAACTCCACGCGTGAACCGCATCGTTTGGTCGTTTCCAGCATCGGCGTCGCTATTCCGAGCGATCGCAACACTTACGGTTACCTGAGCGAACACCACAGCTTTGGGGAAACGGAAGATCAGGCGGGCGAGTACGCGGAAGAATTGGCCGCGGAGATGCTGGCCACAACGTTGAACGTGGATTTCGATCCCGACAAAAGCTGGGACGAAAAGAAGGAAATGTATCGCATCTCCAACAAGATTGTTCGGACCACGAACATCACGCAATCAGCCGTTGGAGACAAGCGCGGTCTTTGGACTACGGTTATCGCCGCGGCAATCCTGATTTTTGAGTAAGGGAATGACAAGTAAATTAAATTATCGTGTTGGTCTGGTGCAGATGTCGTGTTCGCCGGACCCGGACGCCAACCTCGATAAGGCTGCGGACCGGGTTCGCGAAGCGGCGCGAGGCGGAGCGGATATCATCTGTCTGCCCGAGATTTTCAAGGCTCAGTACTTCTGCCAGCGGGAAGATACCGCGCTTTTCGATCTGGCGGAGCCGATACCGGGGCCTTCGACCGAGCGGCTGGCCGCCGTCGCCCGTGAGGAAAAGGTGGTGGTCGTCGCCTCCCTTTTTGAGCGCCGCGCACCTGGCCTTTATCACAACACGGTTGCGTTGTTGCACGATGACGGATCGCTGGGCGGCATCTACCGCAAGATGCACATCCCGGACGACCCGCTCTACTATGAAAAGTTCTATTTCACGCCCGGAGACCTGGGTTTCAGGGCATTCGATACTTCTGTAGGACAAATTGGCACGTTGATCTGCTGGGATCAGTGGTATCCCGAAGCGGCCCGCATTACCGCGCTGCGCGGGGCGAATCTTCTTTTTTATCCCACAGCGATCGGTTGGCATCCGGCGGAAAAAGAGGAACTGGGAGCGGCGCAGTATGACGCGTGGCAGACCATCCAGCGCGCCCATGCCATCGCCAACGGCGTGTATGTTGCCTCGGTCAATCGCGTAGGCCACGAGAACGGGGATGTGCGGGGAAACCGCGCACCCGGCGTAGGGCTCGAGTTCTGGGGCGGGTCGTTCATCGCCGATCCTTTCGGCCGCGTTTTGGCCAAGGCGCCCCACGACTGCGAAGCCATCCTGATTGAGGAAGTGGATCTCAGGGTCATCGAGGATACCCGGCGAAACTGGCCCTTTTTGCGTGACCGGCGCATCGAAGCGTACCCGCCGATCACTGCCCGCTTTCTCGACCATGACAAGTGAAGCCCCAACCCCGCGCAGCCAGGGCTATCGCATGCCGGCAGAGTGGGAACCACACGCCGCAACCTGGTTGGCGTGGCCCCACAATGCGGCCGACTGGCCGGGCAAATTCCATCCCATCCCGTGGGTCTATTGCGACATCGTGCGCCACCTCTCTCGTGTAGAGGATGTGCATCTTCTGGTCCAGGACGACTCTGCCAGGCAGCGCGCGCAGAGCATGCTTGCGCGGACCGGCGCGCAACTGGAGCGCGTGCACTTCCATACCTGGCCAACCAACCGCGTATGGATGCGCGATTCTGGTCCCATCTTTGTTACCCGGCCCGGCAGCACGGCCGTCACCAACTGGCGCTTCAACGCCTGGGCGAAATATGACGATTGGGAGCTCGATGACCAATTGCCGCTCAAGGCCAGCGAGCTGCTCAATCTCCCCCACTGGGATCCGGAATTTCCTGGCGGCCATCGTGTGGTCCTGGAAGGGGGCAGTATCGACGTAAACGGCCGGGGTGGTTTGCTCACGACAGAGGAGTGCCTGTTGAGCAACGTGCAGCAGCGCAACCCCGGCCTCAGCCGCGAGGATCTGGAGCGCGTGTTTCACGAATATCTAGGCATCGACCGGGTTCTGTGGATGAACCGCGGAATTGCCGGGGACGATACCCACGGCCACGTCGACGACATTACTCGTTTCGTGGGCCCGTCGACAATTGTCACCGTAACGGAGCCAAATTCCGTTGATGAGAACCACTTTCCTTTGCAAGAGAATTTCGAGCGGCTGCGAGCGGCTCGCGACCGGGAGGGTCAACCGTACACCATCGTTCCCTTACCTATGCCCGCGCCGGTCGTGTTTCAGGGCCAGCGGCTACCCGCCAGCTACGCCAACTTCTATATCGCGAACGGTCTGGTGCTGGTCCCGACCTTCAACGACGTGAACGACCGCAAAGCGCTCGGCGTGTTGGCCGAGCTCTTCCCTGATCGCCAGGTCATCGGGATTCACAGCGGTGACTTGGTCTGGGGCCTGGGAACGCTGCACTGCATGAGCCAGCAGCAGCCCGCCGTGCCGTCAGCGGCCGAATGATCGACAAATGACCGACGCTGAGGCGCTTTCTCTAGCTCTGGACGAGGCCCGCGCCGCGGCACAATCCGGTGAAGTCCCTATCGGCGCGATTGTGGTTGCCCAGGGCGCCGTCATTGGTCGAGGACAGAACCGGGTTCTGCGCGACCTGGACCCCACTGCGCACGCCGAGGTGGTTGCAATGCGCGAGGCCGCGCGCGCACTGGGCAACTACCGTCTTTCAGGTTGCGAGCTTTTCGTTACCCTCGAGCCTTGCGCGATGTGCGCCGGCGCGATGATTCATGCCAGGCTTGACCGGCTGATCTACGCAGCTGCCGATCCCAAAGCAGGTGCGGTCAGCTCCGTCCTGGAGGTCCTCAACCATCCGCGACTGAATCACCAGATGCTAGTAAGCAGCGGCGAATTGGCCGACGAAAGCGGCGAGTTGCTGCGCGCCTTTTTCCGCCAGAGACGAACCTGAAGCTCTTGGTTCACGAGCCACTTCTCTCTTTTTGGCGTGAAGGGGCGGGGCTCCAGCCGCCGAGGGCAAAATTTTCCACCCACCGCACTCGATTGAAACGCAAGCCTACCCTTTGTCATTCCGAGCGCAGCCGAGGAATCTGTAGTTTTCCTAAATGAGCCACAGAATTGTCATTGCGAGAGTCTTTGACTTTTTGGTTTTGAAGGGGCGGGGCTTCAGCCCCGCCGTCAATTTGAATAGAAGACCGGCTTCACAGGCTGCGGAAAAACGCGGTTTTTGTATCAGGCCCGACTTCAGTCGGGCCGTAAATGATTCAGAATACGTCGGGCTTTAGCCCCTGCTTCACGTCTTTCTTGCTCGATCCCGATTTTTTCCGCAGCCTGTTCAGCCGCTGAGGGTATATTTTCCGGCCTACTAGACAAATTTGTCGTCTCGACCGAAGCGAAGCGAAGTGGAGAGATCTGCAGTTTCC
>JBARKD010000819.1:0-2516 GCA_049800615.1 Acidobacteriaceae bacterium
GACCCTGACCACCACGGTCGATAACATCGAGCACCTCGAGTCCCAATCGCTCAGCGGCATCGCGGTCGTCAAGGTGTTCTTTCAACCTCACGTGAATATCGCTACCGCTCTTGCTCAGATCACGGCGGTGTCGCAGACTCAGTTGCGTTTCTTGCCCCAGGGGACCACGCCTCCCCTGGTTATCAGCTATACCGCTTCCAGCGTGCCCATCCTGCAGCTCGGCCTTTCCGGCCAGGGGCTGTCCGAACAACAGCTGAATGATTACGGTTTGAATTTTATTCGCACACAACTGGCGACCATTGAGGGAGCAGCCAGCCCCTTTCCCTACGGCGGCAAGCAGCGCCAGGTGCAGATCGACATCGACATTCGGAAGCTGCAGGCCCGGGGTCTATCGCCCAATGACGTTGTGAGCGCGGTTGGCGTACAGAACCTGATTCTCCCATCCGGCACGATGAAGATGGGACGGTTCGAGTATCAGCTTGCGACAAATAGCGCTCCTACCACGATCCAGGGCCTGAATGATCTTCCCATCCGAAGCGTGAACGGAGCCATCGTGTATATGCACGATGTTGCTCATGTCCGCGACGGTTTTCCCCCGCAAACCAACATCGTGCGCGTCGACGGCCAGCGTGCCAGCCTGATGACCGTTTACAAGAACGGCAATGTCTCGACCCTTAGCATCATCGCCGGGGTCAAGCGTCTTCTTCCCATCATCGCCCAGTCGTTGCCTCCGCAGCTGAAAATTACCCCGCTGAACGATCAATCGATCTTTGTCCGCGGCGCCATCGATGGCGTGGTCCGCGAAGGCATTATCGCCGGATGCCTCACCGGCATCATGATTCTCGTCTTTTTGGGCAGCTGGCGCAGCACGCTCATCATCGCAGTCTCCATTCCTCTTTCCATTCTGGTCTCGTTGATCATCCTCGGGGCTCTGGGCGAAACCATCAACATCATGACCCTCGGCGGTCTGGCGCTGGCGGTCGGCATCCTGGTCGACGACGCGACAGTCGAAATTGAAAACATCAACCGTAATCTCGAAGAAGGCAAAGAGGTCGAGCAGGCTATTCTCGACGGCGCCGCGCAGATCGCCGTTCCCGCCTTCGTCTCCACTTTATCTATCTGCATTGTCTTCGTGCCGATGTTCTTCATGGGGGGCGTTGCCAAGTTCCTGTTTGTGCCTTTGGCCGAAGCCGTCATCTTCGCCATGCTCGCTTCTTATTTCCTGTCTCGCACCGTGGTTCCGACCATGGCCAAGTATTTGCTTCAGGAGCATGACCCGGAAAGCGAGAAGAGAAAACACCACAGCCGCAATCCGCTGATACGGGCGCAACTGTTGTTCGAACGTCAATTCGAAAGGCTGCGCGTGTTTTACTTCCGCGTGCTTCAGCTTGCCATTGGCCACAGCGCCGTTTTTCTGATCCTGTTCTTCGTTTTTACCCTCGGCTCGTTCGCGCTCATTTATCCCTGGCTCGGCCAGGATTTCTTCCCCTCGGTGGACGCCGGCTCCTTCAAGCTGCACGTGCGTGCGCCCACTGGCACCCGCATTGAAGAGACTGCCCGTCTGTGCGATGAAGTCGAAGGCGCCATCCGCCAGGAGATACCCAAAAGCGAGCTGGTCAGCATCATCGACAACATCGGCATTCCTTACTCCGGCATCAATCTCACCTACTCCAGCAGCGGTGTAGTCTCCAGTTCCGATGCGGACATCACCGTCGCCTTGACGGAAAAGCACCATCCCACCGACACCTACGTGCAGCGCTTGCGGACCAAGCTGAATGACCAGTTTCCCGGAACTGTGTTTTACTCCCTGCCCGTCGACATGGTGACCCAGATTCTCAACTTCGGCTTGCCCGCCCCAATCGATATCCAGGTCGTCGGCAACAACATCCAGGGCAATCGTGACTTCGCCTATAAGCTGCTGCATGACATCAGCTATGTGCCCGGTACCGCCGATCTCCACATTCAGCAGCCGTTCAACACTCCTCACTTCGTCGTCAACGTGGACCGTTCGAAGGCCCAGGACATCGGATTGACCCAGCGCGATGCGGCGGGCAGCCTTCTGGTCTCAACCAGCGGAAGCTTCCAGACCAGTCCCACTTACTGGCTCGACCCAAGAAACGGCGTCAGCTACACCATCGCCGCCGAGTCACCGCAATACACCCTCGACTCGCTTTCCGATCTGGCGAACATTCCTTTAACCACCAACAGCGCAACTTCCTCGGTCGTGATCAATCCCAATGCGTCGGTAGGCGCAGCGGGCTTCACGCCTCTCGCCACGGGGGCTGCACCCTCGCTGGTTGCGGGGATCAAGCCGATCCAGATCCTGGGCAATGTAGCCACGTTCGCCCGTGGCCAGGAACCGGCGACCGTGAGCCACTACAATATTGCTCCGGCCATCGATATCTACGGGAACGTGGTCAACAGCGATCTGCGCAGTGTTTCCGAGAAAATCTCCCAGGCGGTGGCCCAACGAAGAAAAGAGCTGCCTCGCGGTTCGCAGATTGTTATTCGCGGCC
>JBARKD010000820.1:0-4230 GCA_049800615.1 Acidobacteriaceae bacterium
CCTTCGCAAAGAACGCGAAGGATGGGCCACCCAAGCGCCCAAGTATCAAAGTCCCGGGCTTTCAAAGCCCCCTTGATCTTCTCCTTTTGTTCCCCTATAGTGGAGCCCATGCGTGTTCTCCCTTTCCCCAAGTGCTGCGTGGTTTGCTGCAAAAAATGCGGCCACGATGTCTTAGCCGGAACGGAAAGCTTTCCCGCCGGCGCCATACATGTGGTGTGTTCCCTTTGCGGAGAGAAGCGGAAGTATCTGCCCTCGGAGGTCATGCACGGCAGACCCCATAGCGGGTTGCGCCGGACCGGACGGCGTGGTCCCGCAACCGCCCATCTGGGACCACATAAGCCGGCGCTTATTTCGGCAAGGGCGCGAGCTTGATGGTTCTGCCTTCGTGGGCCGACTGGCGCGCCGCGTCCAGAATCTGCATGACCACCACGTTCGTATCGAGGGCCGTCAGATCCCCCTCAGGCTTCAGCGTGCCTTTGAGAACCGCCGCCAGATAATGCAGCGAGCCGTCATTGGGGGACGCCAGAGGCGGAGCGGTCTCCACGGTTTCCTGGTTCTCACCCGCTGTGCGTAGGCGCAGCTTGTCCGAAGCGACCGTGATGGCATAACCCGTCGCCCCGTATACCTCCATATCTTTGCGGCCGAACGGCCAATTCCAGGAAGCCATGAGCACTGCCTGGGTTTTCGGATAGCGGACGATCACCGTCGCTTCATCCGCGACTCGCGGGTACACGTTGGGCTTATCCGTCTGCGTGACGGCGGTTACACTCAGCGGAGACTCGCCATGCAGCAGCCAGGTCGCGAGGTCTGCCCCGTAACAGCCGAAATCGTAGAGCGCTCCGTCTCCATTCTGCTCCGGATCCTCAAGCCATTTTAGAAACTCCGGCTGGACGCCTATTTCTTTGGGCCCCTGGTGACCGTCGTGCACCACGATCCTTCGCAGGTCGCCCAAAGCACCCTTGGCCGCCTCGTCGTAGGCGGCGCGGTTGCTTGCATACCACGTAGTCTCGTAATTAACCAACACCTGGATGTGGTGCTCCCGGGCCGCGCGCCGGATGGCCAGCGCGTCTTCCAGCGACATGGTCAGCGGCTTCTCCACCATGACACTCAACCCGTGGGCAGCCGCCGCTTCAATTACCTCACGGTGCTTACCAACCGAGGTGTAGACGAGCAGCGCCTGGGGATGGCGGGCGGCAATCATCGCGTCCAGTTGCGGATAAAAAAGGCTGGAGTCAAGATGAAACTGCTGCGCATAACGCTGAGAAAGCGCGGAATCGGCATCGACAATCCCCACCAGCTCCACCTCATGCTGGGTTGGGAACTGCTTTAGAAAACCGCCCACATGCCCGTGCTCCAGGCCGACGATGGCCACGCGCACAGGTGCTTGTTGGGCTACGGCGCTTGCACAGAAAAAAGCCAACAGGACCGCAACGAACCGCATTTTCTCCTCCTGAGTTCTATGTCTGCGGGGGGGCCTTGCCCGATCGCCGGACCCAAACGCCTTCTTGCTTTTCCAGGTAAACCCATTCCGATTGGGAGCACAGGTTGCCGCACCAGTCGAGAATATAGACCAGTGCCGCGGTCTGTTGAGTATTAAAGTAAACCTCGCTGAAATAAGTGATGCCGAGATAATCCTTATATTCGGATTGCTGGTCGGAACTGGCTTCCATCGAGCTTTTTGCTGCTCTCAATTGCGCCGCATCATCAGGCTTGAGCAAAAGATAGGGACGGCCCAGCTGAAAGTAGCGCCGCATAAGCGAGTAACGTTCCTCTTTGCGCTGGTAGTAGTCGCTCAATGCCTCTCGAAAGGCGCGCCGGTTGTCCGGCGGAGCTTGCAGTGTTGCATCCGGCGCCAGCTTGGGGTCCATATCGTCATAGTTGACCGTCGTGTCGCTGATCGCCCATGACTGACCGGAATCCATGTCGGTGAATACCTGGCCGGGCATCAACAGCGAGTAAATCTGGTAAGAATCGACGAGCCGTTCGCTCGGGATGGGCGGATGAGGCGGCTTATCCTGACCCGCGACAACGGCCGCGCATGCAGCCACGGCAAGACAGATCACGCCGACATGTCTGGATTGCCTGCGAAGTTGCTCCATCCCCGGGATTCGCATAGATAGGTCCTCCGTCCTTGGCTAATCATTATGATGACAGACGCAGGTTGGACCGGAATAACGCAATAAGAAAGAAAATGCTCGGGAACGTCCGGGAAGAGTACAGCGGAATCAGGAAAACGGCCACACGCGTTCAACGGTCTTGCTGAGCATCCAGCTTTTATCGTCGGCATTAAGGAAATTCATTTGGTCGCGCACCACGGTGAGTCTCTGCGCGTAGGTGGCCCGATCCTTGGCAATCGGCCAATCCGTTGCCCACATCAATCGCCGCGGGCCGAACGTATCGTACAAGCGCTTTACCAGCTTCTGTGAGTCGAGCCAGGGATAGTTTTGCTTCGACAGTGACCAGGTGTGAGAAATCTTCACAAACACCTTGGGATGGCGCACCAGTTCCACCAGGGACTCCAGTTGCTCAGGATGGTCTACCGGACAGTCCGCCATGTGGTCAATCACCACAGTCAGATCGGGAAATTTGTCGATCAGCTTCTGCGCATCCGGCACCCGGCCGATGGGAAGGAGCAGGGTCATCGGAACCTTGAGCTCGCCGCATCGCTTCCATAAAGGCGGCATCAGAGGTCCGCGAATCCAATCTCCGCCGGCATCGCCGGCCGGGCTCAAACGGACTCCGCGAAAGCCCGGCTGCTCTGAAATCTGCGAGAGATGATCGGGTGCGGCAGGATCAAGCGGGTCGACCCGGCACACGCCCTGGAAAAGGCCCGGATACTGCTTGAGCACGGCTGCAAGGTAGCTATTGTCATAGCGATAATGAATGACCTGGATAATGACGGTCTTCTGCACGCCATTCGCTTTCATCAGGTCAAGCAGGGCTTCGGGAGTGGGGTCGAAGTCGGGCACCTTCGCTCCCGGAGCAAACGGAAATCGCGGGTCATGCTTCCAGACGTGCACATGAGGGTCGAGAATGCGGTAGCTCGATATCGTAGCAGCGGCTGTCATCTTTATCATCTTCCGGCGGGTGATCTCATGCATAGATGGGTTCCAGGGTTTTTACGACGTAGGCCCCGCATCGTTGGTAGCTAACCCGCGGGCCGTTTCTGGCTATATCGAGATCCACGCACAACCAGCCCTGGTAGTGGATGCTGCGCAGCACCCTATGGCAAGCGGGAAAGTCGATCTCCCCGTCCCCGAGATCGTACGTGTTGGTCAGGTATTTCGCAGTCAGGCCGGCGCGTTTTGCGTCTTTATAGTCGGCCATCATCAGCCGGCGCTTGTGTTTTTCCATAATGGCCGCGGGGTCGCCGCCGCCGAGATAAACGTGCGCCGTGTCCGGAGCCAGATAGAACAGCCTGGGGTCGGTCAGCGCCATGCAGCGGTCAATTTCTTCCGGGGTCTGCACCATCTGTCCTAAATGATTGTGCAAGCCGGCCTTAAATCCCATTTCGCCCGCTGTTTCCCCGAGCTGATTGTAGAAGCGGCACATCACCGCGAACGCGTCATCCGCTTTGCCCCGCGACGGAGAAAACACTACCAGCCGATCGGCGCCGAACCGCTTGAGAAAGGTCATCGCTTCGCGCGCATTGGCCAGGATTTGCGAGTGTTTCGCGGGCTCATCCGCTGCGCCATTGAAGGAAATCGTAATCACACGGACACCGCGCCGGGAAAGCTCCCGCTCCATCTGCTCCGGCGTAACACCGTATTTGTTAAGAATCTGCGGATACTGGGTTAAGCGAAGTCCGAGGAAGCCGGTATCACGCATTACATCCAGAATGTCGGTAAAACTCGTGCCGGGAAAGGAGTTCCATAAGTTAGAGCCGAGTGCCCAATGAACGTTGCGATTGGCCGGCAACTGTTGCGCAGCCTGGGTCAGAAATGCCGCAAGGCCGAGCACAGCTTCTCTCCTGGTTACCACGTATCCCTCCCTTTAACAGCAACCAGGGAACTATCTTAGACGCGGCGAATTTCTGTCAAGCCCTATCGGCGTTGGCGAGCTCCGGTCGATTCGGTCGAGATGACAAATTTGTGGGCAAGGGAAAGCTGTTTTTCCATGAAGCAAACTGCAGATCTCTCCACTTCGCTACGCTTCGGTCTAGATGACAAATTTGTGGGCAGGCGAAAGCTGTTTTTCCACGAAGGAGCCTGTAATGGATCTCTATGGAAC
>JBARKD010000821.1:0-2678 GCA_049800615.1 Acidobacteriaceae bacterium
ATTATCGCCAAGTCACATTTCCAGCCGCCGCTGTTCTGGAAACGTGGTTTGGCCTGATATCGCCACTTGAGATTGTCTCGAGCGAAGAATAGTGATAAGCCAAGTTGGCTCAATTCTGCGGTACCGGTTTCGAACGGGTATAGAGTCGATCACGATCAATGCAGTCGAGGCGCAATTCTTTCCATGATGGTTGCGATGAAGTCCTGAGCCTCCCTGGAAAGCTGGTCAGGACATCGGCTAATTTATGCGGATGTCGAGGGATCGTCGCCAAGGAGATCAGGCTAACGACCGTATTTCTTGACCTTGGCTTCGCTTGATTGCACTGAAGCGTCCAGCAGCGGCTCCTTTTCTTTCTTCAAAGTCTTGTCGAGAAAGGCCCGCGTGTAGGACTCGATCAGGCGCAGGTTATGGAGTGCCTGTTCCGTTTCAGATTGATGGCCGCTTGCTGCAAGCAGGCGGTAATCACTGAAGCTGCCGTGTAAGAGGCCTGCTGATTTCAATAAAACGTCATAACTACCGAGAGGACAGAGCTTGAACTCTGTATCTTTGGTCTTCAGGAACTCGTTGTACTGCTCTGGTGAAAATGGCATCCGCTCGCCGGTATGCTCGACCTCGAGCAAGAGGACCGGCTGCTGAAATCTCTTCTTATCGGGAAACTCGGGAAAGGCAGAGATCGGTGGCAACTCCCCATCGAGGCTGATGCAGGCGCGGAAGCGCGCATCGAGCTGGCAAGCTCGCGCTGCATAGGACCCTCCTGCAGAGTGGCCCATGGCGGCCAACCGTGACAGATCGAGCCTTCCTCCAAGAGGAAAGTCTTTTCGACCTTTCGAATTCAATGTTGTGAGCTTGTTCAAGACAAAGAGAACATCACCGGCACCTTGGGCGAAGTTCAGACCCGCTGATGCCATCATGCGCTGCATGCGCTTTTCGGGCGAGAGACCTTCAGGAGTCGGGTCATTGCGTTGGGGAGCGACCTTACCATCTGGAAACAGGACGGCAAAGCTCGTATAAGTGTGTTCGATCGCCACCACTACATATCCGTGGCTCACCAGATCTTCGATTAAGGACGTGTATTCAAATCCCGAACCGCCCAGACCATGCGATAAGATGACTACGGGAAAAGCCCGAGGGGATGTGGCGGCGGGGGCATTCTCCTCGGCATGCGACTTGAGCTGGCCGTTGAGTATCTGTGGCCAGATTGGACCGAATTCGTCCTGCACGAGAGAATGAGCCTCTGGATTGGCGTCGATCTGCTTCGCTCCAGGCAGGTATATACCGGAGCTATCCGAAGTTTTTCTCGACGTGGGGTACCAGAGGTAGACCATGAGGGCTCGGGGAGTATTGGGCGCGTCAGGTGCCACCGGATCAATGGAGTAGGCACTGGGACGCGATGCATCAATCCATTCGTAGCCAACCCTTCCAATTCCAAATGGGCCTGAAGGATTGGGTAACTTAACATTCGACGCTCGTATGTCAGCCGTTGGAGAATTCTGCGAAACGGTCGGTGTTGCAATCGTTTGCCCATAGATATCAGGAATCGGGCAAGCAAGAGTTGCGAGCGCCAGGGCGCATCGAAATGCTTTTTGGTTCATAATGGTTCTCAATTCTTCCTCCCCCTGCCTATTATTGTTGTTTTGCGAGAGTAGTCGCGGCGAGCGTGCCGCCCAGACCCATGGTTTCGATGGCGCTGCTGGGGACGATGACCATGGCGCCCTTTTCGCGGATGGCTTCATAAAGCATGTTCATGCCGCGCAGATGCAGCGCGCCGGGGTTGTCGTTGTAGACGCGGGAGGCTTCTGCGAATTGCGTGAGACTTGCACTTCCGCCTCGCCGAGAATGACGCGGGCCTGACGTTCGCGCTCGGCTTGGGCTTTGGCCTGTTGGCAACAATTGACGTGTGAGCGGCTCTCGATCGCCGCCCTACGGGTGCATAATCCACCAGAGCAGACCGGAAGTGGCAATCATCGCTGTGAGAACGATCAAGGCTGGCCGCATCAAGCGGCGATCTTTTGTGGCCGGTATCATGATCTGCGGCGAGTTCGTCGTTTGGAAGCTGACAGCATGATCCACCGCAGTCGTCTCCACGGACTGGGTACTGCGATCGCGGAATCTATCCGGTAGACGCAAAGCCGGAAACCACCCGTCGGGTTTCAGAACTGTGAACCAACCGGCAGACCGCACGCTAAATTCTCGGTGAGTTAACGAACGCCGACTCTTCATAGCTTCCTCCTGATTCCGTGCTTTAGAAAGCACGCTGAGTCACTTCTGCTAATGCTCCGCTCGTATTGCCTCGATAGGATCGATAGCGAAAACTCGTGTGGTAGCCGACCATGCGGCGCCGACGGCAATAAGGAGCAGAAAGAGCGATGGGACGACGAATGTCATCACGCCCGACACATTGATGCCGACAAAAAGATGTTGAAGAAAATGTCCACATCCGGCAGCCCCAGCAATCCCGGTTAGGATACCGAAGGCGACCGGTATAGTGCCCTCGCGCAAGATCAGCGTTCGGATCTGCTGCATCGATGCTCCGAGCGCTATGCGCACGCCCAAGTCGTGTTCGCGCTGGGTGATCGCGCGTGACGATGTGCTGTACACGCCCGCCACGGCAATCAAGAGAGCGAGAGCCGCGAGGAAGAGCACTGATGTCGTGTAGAACCTTGGGCGTTCCATTGTTT
>JBARKD010000822.1:0-4798 GCA_049800615.1 Acidobacteriaceae bacterium
CTTGATCACTGTCAGTAGTGCCGATGCTTGGCCATTCTCGCTCACATAGCTTGTTTGCGGCTGATAGCCGTTGTGAATCCATGCGACGTCCTTCATCTGTAGCACCGCGCCATTCAGGGTCCGGATCGGCAGCGCGTTCAGCTCCGCGATGGTGGCTGGGCTGCTGTTGGTGCCAACCAGATACTCGCGGTCACCGATCTTCTCCGTGCCCGAGGGCGTGACCAGGTTCTGGTTGCTCAGCGCCAGCGAAAGGTCGGAAGCCGTGAGGTGATTGGCCGCCAACTGCAGCGGCTCCACGTCCACCATGATGGAGCGCTGCTCGCCGCCGTAGGGCAAAGGCACCGCGGCGCCATTGATGGTGGCCAGCTGTCCGCGAACAAAGTTCTGACCCAGGTCGTAGAGTTCGGTTTGCGAAAGCCCCTGCCCGCCCAAACTCACCTGCACAATGGGAACGCTGGAGGCGTCGTATTTGAGAACATAGGGGGGCAGAATCCCGGGAGGCATGAGCCGCAAAAGCGACTGCGACAGCGCTGTCACCTGGGCAATCGCGAGGTCTACCTGCACGTTGGGCTGAAAGTGGATCTTGATGACCCCGACGCCGCTATAGGACTGTGACTCCGTGTACTGGATGTTATTTACTGTGGTCGGAAGTGCCCGCTCGCACACCCCAATGATTCGCTTAGACATGTCATCCGCATCCAGCCCGCTGTAGGTCCAGATCACGCTAACAATCGGAATATTGATGTCCGGCAAGATGTCGGTCGGCGTCGTCAGGATCGAGGCCACGCCGAAGATCGCGATGAGCAGCGCGACAATGACGAAGGTATATGGCCTTTTCAGGGCAAAGCGAACGATCCACATAAGCTTTTCTCCAGCATGTTGTCCGGCGGCAGCGCGACTTACGACTGCTCCGGACCAGTGGAACTAGCCCGTACATGGCGCACGCAAGTTGACCGCCAGAGGGCGGTTATGCGCGCGTTCCTTGGATTCCGAAAAGTCTTTCACGGTCGTGCACCTTACTCCTTTTTTTTAGGAGGCCGCATGATGGGTCAAACAAGGTGGCCGAAGATCCAGCGGGGAGCCCGCGGCAGGCCAGTTTGGCTTTGGTAGGTCGCGAGGTCCGTGCTGATTCTGCGAATCTACCAAACGTCTTCTAGCCGAGCCACTTTGGGTTTGCCGCCGTACCGTCGAAGTGGGCCGTTGTCTTGAATAGTTCGAATCGACCATCAACCGCCGCATCGCGGGTCCGGTCAAGTAATGCCGTGACCTGCTGCTGTGTCATGGGCTGGAAGGTTTTGACGGCCTGCAGCGCCTGGTCCAATACCGGCATCGAATCGATCCCTGTAATCACTACCGAGACTGGCTGAGTCAACGAGTAGTGCAGGGCTTCAACGGGTTCAATCGTCTTGCTGTCGAGAATGAAATGGTCGCCAAAGGTCTTCATCGCTAGCACGGCGATTCCCTGCTCGATCGCGACCGGCATGACTTCCCTGGTAAACGACCGGAAATGCGCATCCATGACATTGATCGGCATCTGAACCGTGTCGAAATGGAAGCCGTGTTGCTGAGCCATAGCAAGCATGCGGAGATGCACCGCCGGATCCTTATGACCGGTAAACCCAATGAAGCGAATCTTGCCTGCTTCCCGTGCTGCAATCGCAGCTTCCAACGCTCCGCCCGGCGCAAAGATGCGATCCGGGTCTTCCAGCCGGATCACTTCGTGAAACTGGACCAGATCGATTACATCGGTTTGCAACCGTCCGAGAGACTGCTCCAGTTGAAGATTGTAAGCCTCTTTGGTTCGGCCATCCATTTTGGTCATCAGGAAAACCTTGCTGCGATAGCCGTCGCGCAATGACTGGCCCATGCGGACTTCACTAATTCCGTCGTTGTAGTCCCAACAGTTGTCCATGAAGGTGATGCCGCGATCGATCGCAGTTCGCGCCAGGCGCACACTCTCAGCGGGATCGGCCTGTTTACCGAGGTGATAGCCCCCTAGCCCTATCACCGAAACCTTCTCCCCGGTGCGCCCCAGATCACGATATTGCATGTCGGGTGACGTCGGACGAGAGACTGGGTTGCCGATGCGGGCTGGGCTTTGCCCCTGCCCCGAAATAGTTAGCGGCGCACCAGCGGTCACGGCGGAGGCGACAGCCGACTTAATGAACTCTCTGCGTTCCATAGTTTCTCCTCTCGAGCATCGAATCAAGGCAATAGCGTGGTGTTCCACCCACCACCGACTGCTTTGATCAGGACCACGCTTGCCTCCATACGGCGGCGCATAATGTCGATATCGTTTCGTTCATTATTCAAGGCGGCGGTCTGCCATGTGATTACCTGGAGATAGGTGTCGGCCCCTCCTTCGTAGCGGGTTTGTGAAAGGTCCAGAGACTGCTCCGCAGAACCGGTCGACTCGTGCTGTTGCTGAGCTTCTACTTCCAGAATACGCAGGGCCGCGAGATTATCTTCCACCTGTTGGAATGCCGTGAGCGTCGTCTGGCGGTAATTGGCGACGGCGGCATCGTAGTTTGCGGAAGCTGTCCGCTTTACGGCGCGGCGGCGTCCTGCGTCGAAGAGCGTCTCTGAGAAGGTCGGACCAACAGCCCAAACACGGCTCGGCCAATTGAACCAGTTCAATGCAGAAGTACCCTGCAGGCCCGCCACGGCGCTCAAGCTAAGCGTGGGATAATAGGCCGCCTCCGCAATACCAATCTGCTCATTGGCGGCAGCCATCTGCCGCTCGCTAGCGGCGATGTCGGGCCTTCTCTCCAGTAACTGCGAAGGCAGGCTGCCTGGGACATCAGGCATCTTTGGTGGACTGAGATTGAGCGGCGCGGGCGGCATAGCAAATTCCGCCGGAGGCAGCCCGATCAGGATAGCTATGGCATGTTCGTACTGAGCGCGTGTAACCGAGATGTCGGTCTTGAGGACACGAGCGGAGTCCAGTTGCGTGCGCGCCTGACTGAGGTCGGATAGCGGCGAAACGCCGCCCTCATAGCGATCGCTCGTCAGATTGACGGCATCTGTATATGCTTTGACTGTATCCTCCAGCAATTGAAGCTGCGCATCAGCACTTCGCACCTCCATATAGTCAATAGCGAGCTCCGCATGCAGGCTTAGCCGCGTATTGGCAAGATCGGCCGCGCTCACCTGTGCTTGCTCCCGGGCAGCAGTTACCTGTCGATGGATGCGGCCCCAGAGATCGATCTCATAATCGAGTTCGAGCGGCAAAGTGAAGTTCCCCTCGCCATTGTTGACGATAGTCTTGGAGAGATACGGTTGATTCGCAGAATCACGCACGGCGGAGATGCCGGGAGCAACGCCGATCGTCGGCGCCTCCGCGGCACGGTAGTAGCCGATATTGGCACGTGCGGCACGGAAGTTTGCATCTGCCATCTTTAGTGTCTGATTGGCTCCGTCCACCTTCGCTTCCAGTTCATTCAGTTGAGGATCTCCAAACAACTCCCACCAGTTGCCTTTGAGCTGGGCATCGCTCGGCTGACTCACCCTCCAGCCGTCATCCTCCTTGAAGGATGGCGGGGGTGCTTCTTTAAATGCAGGAGCCATCGGAACGGAAGGCCTGGTGTAGTTGGGACCCACCATGCAACCGCTCAGCAGCACAAGGGCCACGGACGCAACCGGAAAAGGGAGGCTATGGGTCCATCTCATTCGGTTGCCTCCCTCGCGACGTTTGCACCTACATGAACGGGAGTACCACTCACCAGCGAATCTGACGGATCGAGCACGACCTGGTCCGTACGGGTAAGCCCGGCAGTGACCTCAACCGTGTCTCCGTAGTCATGCCCGATGCCGATGGGGACGAGTTGTACGCGCCCATCACGAACCACACCGACACGCAGACCCTCCTGACGGAACAGCAGGGCGTTGGAAGGAATGGTCAGCGACTGAAAATCGGCAGGCAGCGGCAAATGCACAAACACGTAGGCGCCTGGAAGCAGCAATGCCTTCGGGTTGTCAATATCCACCTCGACTCTCAGTGTGCGCGAAAGCGGGTCGATCGCGTCGGAACTCCTTGCTATCGTTCCCGTGAAGCGCTCCCTTGGATAAGCATCGGCTGAAATATCAACCTTTCTTACGGACTTCAAAACGCTTTGATAGACCTCGGGCACCGGAACGAATACACGCAGCCTATCGATAGCGCTTAAGTGAAACAGCTCTTGCGGCGTGGTATTTTCGCCTGCCTGAATCAGATCGCCGATATCGGTATTTCTGGCGGTGATCACACCATCAAAGGGCGCATAGATTTTCTCGAAGCTCTGCAACTGCTGGAGTCGCCGAACATTTGCCTGCTGTGCCGACAGCGCAGCCCGGTGGGCATTTAAGTCACTCGTGGCTTGATCGGTCTCTTGCCTCGAGACCGCGTTTTTTAACAGCAGCTTCTGCCAGCGTTCGGCTGTAATCTCTGCCAATTGGTAGTTGGCCTGTGCCGTATCCAGGTCGGATTGCGCCTGTTGCACTTGTTGATCCAGCTCGGGGGTTTGGATTTCGGCGAGTAACTCGCCCCTCTTCACATGAGTCCCGATGTCGGCATACCAGCGAAGGAGATAACCGCTGGTGCGCGCGTAAACGGGGCTATCGATAAAGCCTTGAACGCTGGCCGGCAGGATCACCTCCGATGAGGCAGCGCCTAGGGAGGGATGAACAATATCGACCGATGGAATTGCGTTTTCTCGTGTAGTGGAGGTCAGGGCCGATTCCGCGACAGACCGGGAATGAATACCCACAAATGTCAGGATCCCGGCGGCGACACCCAAGGCGGTAATGACTGCTATACGAC
>JBARKD010000823.1:0-13474 GCA_049800615.1 Acidobacteriaceae bacterium
GTCTACGGCGATGGCGTGACTGACCCACACGTCATAATCAAACGCAACCACTGAAGAGTCATGAAAATCGATGCCCTGCGGGTAGTTTGTGCAATTCGTGCAAAACTTCTCATTGGGAGCCAGAAGAAGGGCGACGGTGGCGCTATGGTTCGACGTATGGGCGGTGTCGAAGCTGGAGTATGCCATATTCGTGTGGCCAATCTGGATATTGACATCGTGGCCGTTCAGCCATATTCCCAGCCGCACAGCAGTGATATTCACATTACTGATGGAGCTGGATAGCCAGTCCTCCGCTTCGATTCCGGTGTCAAACCCGGAAATGGATACGTCATCGATATTGAGGTAGGGAATCTGGAATTGCTGATCGTAGGTAGCTTCGGTGTTGTGAATGTGAATGCCGGCCGAGTTGGGGATTCCCTGGTTGCCGCCACCGAACAAGCGAAAATGCGCGATGCGCCGCTGGGCAACAGATTCGCCGGAAGGCACCCGTCCGGTAATCGACACGTCAATCGCGTCGTAGTTTTTGCCGTGCCACGCAGCGTAATTGGCATAGAGAGTGCTGCCGTCATTTTGCCCTACCAGCGACCCGTATAGACCAATGTGCAAGGGTGCGGTCAGTATGCAGGTTCCCGGAGGCAACTCCACTTCAGCGTTGGTGCCCCGGAGAACCGTGATGTTGTAGGCGGATTGGACATTCAGTGCTGCCTGGATCGCGGCCGTGTCGTCGGTTTTTCCGTTGCATTGTGCGCCATACTCCTTGGCGTTGATCCTAAGCACGGATGCCGAAGCAGGAGGCGATGGTAACTGCGCCTGTTGCCCAGCGGCGCAGACGGCACTGCCCAAGCAAGCCAGAGAGAAGAGTATTCGACGCATGACCGTTTCCCCCGCGCCCGAGCCGTGACTCCGAAAAGGTGCCGTCGCGCAGACGATGATTGGTTCTACGGCGCAGCTTTCGTTGATCCGTACGCGCCGGAAAGTGGTCCGCCTGCGCCATATCCCCGGGGGAGCCGGGGAAGAACGCGGAGGGGAAGAGATCGCAAGTAGATGTAGATTGCCCCAAAAGCGACCATATCGATATAGGCCCCGTAGGAGGCGAACTCATCGCTGAAAGGCGAAAGCACAATGACATAGAGACTGACCGCGAAAAAATATATGCCCAACATGCTCCCGGTTCTGGCTTTGCGGTAGAGAAGTGTCTGGAAGAACCCGTACAGCAGAAACATGACCATGGCTCCGTACACACCAAAGTCGGCTATATAGAACCGGTAAACGGTAAACACATTAGTGGGAAAGGGCAGCGTCGATAGAAAGTCATCGTGGGGCGGAGGCTGGTACGAGACCAGGTGCAAATGAGAAGCAATCCCCAGGAAAAATTTAAAGGTATGGTTGGATGCGGTGACGTAATCCTGGGGGTGTTGCATGGAGTAGTCGAAGGCCGCGGTGGGACCAATGATGTAGGACACCAGAAAGAGGATGGCAATGGTTACAATACCGCCCTCGAAATAACTCAGGTCTTTCACGACAAAGATCAAGCCGATGTAGAGGCAAAAGAATAGGAAGATAGGAACGCGGGCAGCCTTGAGCGCATTCCAGAAGCGGTGACGGTTGGTGGTCATGAGGTAAACGCAAGTCAGCGACGATGCAAGCATGAGAATGGGCAATCGCCCAGTGCTCAAGACGCTGGCCAAAAAGGCGATGACGGTCATGCACCAGAATTTCTTGTCGCGCCGCTCAAGCATAAACAGAGGGGCGGCATACAGCGACCACAGCATGAAATAGGTCCCGAGAAAACCTCCGAACCCGAGATCGGCGCCGCCCTCCGCTCCTCCGGTTCGGGCGCGTTGAAAGACGGTGGCGCCGGTTCCCTGGGCAGCCATGGCGAACAAGTTTCTGGTCAGCACCGGAATACCACAAGCCAGGAAGAGAAGCAGCGCGGGCTTGACGATGTTATTCCGCGGGGGAAATCGGGTGATAATCAGCCGCGCTGTGACCAGGGCCCTGGGGACAAACATCGCGGCGAAGCCTCCCAGGCTAAAGACCAGCGCTCCGAAGGTGATCACGTTGAGCGTGTTGGTATGCGGCAGGTCAAACGTCTTCAAATTGAACCGGTAAATCCCCAGGTCGAGGATCCACATGGCGCAAAACAGAAATGGCGGATAGAGAACGGAACGGCTGCGCCAATAGTTGGCGAGGAAGAGCACGCCCAGGAGGATGATCGCGCCATCAAGGCTCATGACTCGCCTCCGCCTGCACGGCCAGGGTCAGGCAAAGTTCTCTAACCACGCAGCTTCAATTCCTGCTTGAGCAACTCGAGTCGCCGGCCCTGCTCCTCGTCGGCTTCCATCCGGCGATAGATATGGCTTCCCAGCACCCAGGCGGTGCTGAAAAAGAGTCCAAGGGTGAAACCGACCAGCGCCCAAAGCGCCCGATAGGGCGATGACTTTCGATCTGGAACCAGCGCCGGATCGATCACCTGAATTACAGGAGCTGCCTTGGCTTCATCGATGCGAGCAGCTTCATATTGCCGGGCGAGCAGATCAAAAAGGAATTGATGGTATTTGACGTCCCGCTCTTTGCGAATGTATTCGAGACTGGCCTGGGGCACGCCTGCGGTGGGAATCGAAATATCTCCCGGCGCATGTTTGGCGTTGCTGCTTTCCAGGTCGCGCAATTGTGCTCGCAGACCGCTGAGTTCCGTGCTGAGGCGAATCACATCGGGATTCTGCTCGGTGGAAGACGTTCGCAGTGAGTCCAACTGCACTTCCCGCTCAGTCATCTCCGCCTGCAAGCGCGCCACCTGCTGAATCATCGCCTCGGTTTGTCCGGTGGGAGCAATGACGCCCGTCTTTTCTTCTGTCTCTTTCAGCGCAACTTCGGAATCCGCCAAATTATCCTTTTCCTGCGCCAGTTGCTGTTCATAAAAGAGTCTTCTTTGCGACGCCCCACCCAGGGCCAGGCGGTTGTTCAGCTTGTAGAGCTCCTCCACATAAGCATTGGCTATGGCGGCAGCCCGTTTTGGGTCCTTGTTGGTGACCGAAATACTGATCGTTCCATCTTTATTGGCGACAAACTTGGCGTCTTTCAGGATGAGCAGCCGGGCATCGCTAAGCCTCTTCGGATGGTAGAGACGGATGATATCGAAGCGCTTCACCAGGGCGTCGGTTACGCTTTCACTGGCCAGAATGCCCAGATAAAGATCGGTCGGGTTCTTGATGCCGAGCGAACTACCCAACCCGGTCATGGAACTCAGGGCGCTAAATTGCCCGAGCAGAGTAGACGCACTCGATTGATCCTGCTGCGGCGGCAGAATCACGGTTTTGGCGGTATATTTCGGGTCGACCATCAGCACCAACAGAATGGCAATGACGAAACCGGCAACGGTCGTGAGAAGAATCGTGTATTTGCGGGCTGCAAGGACAAGCGCGACATCCAGGATGTCGAATTCCCGTGACGCCGGGCTGCTTCTTACAAGCGGAGCCTCTTGGCTGAGTTCGTTGATGGTGGCCATACTGCCTGCTCCAGTATTATTGCAGGACGGCGATGGCCGCTGCACCCAACGCCAGTTGGGAGAATATCTGGGAATAGCTCACAAAGTTGCGCAGGGCGGACGGCCGGGGCACCTTCTCCGGGATCACGACCGTATCGCCGGGGTTCATCCGGGTCGAGGTGAAGGTATTACCGAACACGCCGTTCCGCGACTGACGGCTCACCACCGACCCGTCCGCCCGGATAATGAAGGCGTGTTTGTCATCCGCATCCCGGGTTGGCCCTCCGGCCAAACGAACATAGCTCGCTAACTGTCCGCGCTGGTTGAAAACAAAAGAGTTCTGATCGTAGACCGCGCCAACAACGTTCACTGTGCTGGGCCGGGACGGGATGGTGAAACGGTCGCCGTCTTCCAATGGAAGATCGGGAAGGCTATCGACCCCGGACGCATTGGAACCGATCGCGAGGACGATTCTTCCCGTCGCGCGTAGAGTCCGGAAACGGCTGACGAGACTCCGCGAGGCAGAGACTTCGGCGGCGGTGGCCGCGGTGTCCTGCGGGGTGACACTGGAAGACGCCGAGCTGATGGTGGAGCGGTCGATCTCCAATTCCAGGTTGGTGAGATAGTCGTTCAAGCGTTGCTGCTGAAGGACGCGGGTGGATTCCCGGGTAAATTCCGACCCGAACAGATAAGCGTTCGGGGTTAAGCCGCCGGCGCGAAGGACCAACTGACGCAAAGTCTCACCCGGCCGCACGCTGTAAACACCGGCCTGGTTGAATTCCCCCTCAAGCCGGACAAATTTTGTCCGCTGCTGCTGCGGGACGCTGATGTCTACCTGAGAGAAGATGGTCACCACATCCCCGGGCTCAAGAGAAAGATTTTGCGAGGCATCATGATCCTGCACGAGTTTTCCCAGATTGAAGGGCACCAGGGACGTCGTAAGCGTCTCCGGGTTCATTCGTTCAATTACGGCATACGACCAGTCGATTTCGGGGACGGGGAGAGCAATATTGAGGGGAGGCCGAGGAAGCGGACCCCCGTTCCACCTAAGCTGCTGCTGCTGGTTGGCCAGTGAGCCGCTACCGAAATTATTATTCGACTCAGGATTCTGGGGAGCGCCGGCATTATTCGGGTTATTAGGGTCGTACGGCTGGACGTCTTGCGGGTACTGCGATTGATCCGGGTTCAACCCGGGCGTTCCGGAGTTAAAGTCCGGATTCTGCTGCGTGCCCGACTGCGCGTTCGTCCGATTTTGATTTTGCGGAGAAGCCTGATTTGCACCTTGCCCGACCCCGTTGGTTTGTGGCGGCGGATTGTAGATTCCCGTGCCGGTATAGGACGGGAGCTGGCGATATCCGTAAGGATCCCTCGAATATTGGTCGGGGCTGCTGCTGTATTCGACCTTGAACTCCGGTCCGGGAATTCCCAGCTGGTTGCGCCGCTCCCAATAGTCGCGAGTGATGAGTGACTTGGAATCCGGCAGAATATCGCTTAGTTTCATACCGGAATGCCAGGCGAATCGCCCTGGTTCCGCGACATTGCCGCGCAACGTGATGGTATTTTCGAATCGCTGAGAAAAGGGCAAAACGCGGAGGATATCTCCCTGTTGAAGAGGGGTTGCCAGACCTGCCCCCTCGAGAGAGATATTCACGGTGGAACGGCTTTTTCGCTCGTCCATTCGCTCGACCGAGGCGTTGAGCAGCGATGCTGTTACGGAAAGGCCGCCCGCATACTGCAAGGCTTGCTCGACCGAGGTCTGACCCTTCAACTCATAGATAGCAGGAACTCGCACGCTCCCGGAAATCGCAACCTGGTGGCCGGCGGGAGGGATGAAGATCACATCTCCCGAAACAAGGGCGACGTCTTTCGACATATCTCCCAAAAGGAGCAAATCGTAAAGATCGAAATGGGCGATGGTCTGGCCGCCTCGCCGTACTTGGATGTCGCGAAGAGATCCTTGGACCGAGGGTCCGCCCGTAGCAAATATGGCGGTCACCAGGGTGCTCAAGGAGCTGAGCGTATAGTTTCCCGGCCGGCGGGCCTGCCCGACCACGAACACCTGGATCGATCGCAACTGACCCATCTCGACTTCGAGGCTAAAGCTCTTGTAGATCCGGCTGATGGCGTCCTGAAGATGCTGGCGGACCTGCGAATAAGGCAAGCCGGCAACGTGGATGGCGCCTACCTGCGGCAAATACACAGCGCCTGAGCGATCCACCGTGACTTGGGCATTGAAATTGACCTGACCCCACACCCGGACCAGGAGTTGGTCTCCGGGCCCCAGGACGTAGTCAGGAGTAACGTTCACGTTTCGCAAGGGGGCAAAGGTCGTAGGCACTTCGCGAAAGAGACTATCCCCATAAATCGGAAGCAACTTGCCGACGGAGGCGCGTACCAGAAGCTGGAACTCGGTTGGGGGGCTGGGGCGCTGAAGCGCCAGAAAACGGGCTTCGTTCAGTGCCTGCTGCTGCGCCTGCTGCCCATTCAGGCCGCTCATGTCCGTAAAGTTCGTTATCCGGCTGGCCAGGTTGGGCGATTGAAGTCCGGGATATTGTTGCGACAATTGGTTATAAGTGAGGCCCGTTCCGTAATTGCCTTGAGCGGCCGCGGCAGGTGAGGTTCCAGGGAGTGTTTGCTCGGACGGTGTCGACGGGCTCTGCAATTGATCCTGGCCCATGCAAGTCCCGTCCACAGAGGAGTAGATACCTGAGGGACAGCTCGAAGTGTCGTTATCAGATTGCGCAGCCGCCTGCGAAAGAGAGGCTAGTGAGAGAATCGCGGCAAAAAAAATCGCGAATAAGGGAACGAGACGCTTACCCATACTTTGCTGAAGCAGAAGTCGGGCCGACCGCCGGTATCTCCTGCCAAGTTTGACTCCTTTGCCTCTGGCCGGGCCTCATCGGGCCCAAGGACGAAATTGGCCATCTGCTTACTTTAGTTTATGGCCTCCCCGTGGATGTGCAAAATGCTTTTCCCCGAATAGACTCCCAAGCGCCAACCTGCGGCTTCTGGCATGGCCGGGAAATCCGGGTTCGCTTGGGATGATAAGGGAGGGCCCGGCTTTGCCATTGAGAGTAGTAGCTGCGAAGGAGCATGGGCTTCGCTTGTCATCCCCATTCATTACGCTAAATAGAAACCGAGCCCTCTCCTTTGTCGTTCAAAGAGAAGCTGCTTTGGTCCGTTCTTACTTTGTATCAGGGCACGACTTTAGTCGGGCCGCACAGGCACCCAACAGATTTGGGCTTTAGCCCCTGGTCCTTCAGCCTCAGGGGCTAAAGCCCGCGCCTGTCTTGGATTCCTTGGCGGCCCGACTAAAGTCGTGCCCTGATACAAAACCTGGGCTGGGTGAGGTCGATGGCTTGCGACCATTCTCGCATTCTCGCGCGCACACTGAAGCTCTAACATCTCACGATTTTTTCCGATTGCAGGCCGCGTGTGGCATTCCTCGAATCCACCACCAGCGGCGATTGCTCGACAATGCGGGCGTAATCGTAGGAAGTATGATCGGTGACAATCAGGACGCAATCGTAGCCACCGAGGCCTTCGAGTGGCTGTGATTCCATATTGAGGTTGTACTTTCTGCCCCGGCCCACGGAAGGAAAATAAGGATCGTTGTAGCTGACAACGGCTCCCTCCTGCTGCAGCATCTCGATAATCGAAAGCGAGGGGGATTCGCGCAGGTCGTCTACGTCCCGCTTGTAGGCCAGCCCCAGCACCAGAATTTTCGATCCTTTGAGGGGCTTGCCGCGCTGGTTCAATGCGGAAGAAACGGCAGCCACGACGTGATAGGGCATGGCTTCATTGACTTCACCGGCAAGCTCGATAAAGCGGGTGCTGAAGTCAAACTCCTTGGCCTTCCAGCTGAGGTAAAACGGATCGATCGGGATGCAATGGCCGCCCAGGCCCGGGCCGGGGTAAAACGGCTGGAAGCCGAAGGGTTTGGTAGCCGCTGCTCCAATCACCTCCCAAATATCGATGCCCATTCGCAGGCAAAGCAGCTTGAGCTCATTGACCAATGCGATGTTCACGCAACGGTAAATATTCTCGAGAAGCTTGGTCATCTCCGCCGCTGCCGGGCTGGAGACGCGAATCACCCGGCGGAAGGCGGCGTGGTATAGGGCGGCGGCGGCCTCGGTAGCAATAGACCCCAGGCCGCCGACCACTTTAGGAATATCGCGCCGGTCGATGCTGGTATTTCCCGGATCTTCACGTTCCGGAGAATAAGCGACCAGCACACCGTCGTCAGACATGGTCTCGCGAACGACCCTCAACCTGCCTGCACGCTCGATCGCGGGTGCGATCAGCTCCTCTGTCGTGCCGGGATACGTAGTGCTTTCGAGGACCACCATTTGTCCGCCGCGCAGATGCGGGACGATCGACTCCATGGTGGCGGCGATGTAACTCATGTCCGGCGTATGGTGGTCGCTGAGGGGCGTCGGTACGCAGATTAAAATCGCGTCCACTTCTCCAATCTCGGCGAAAGCGGCGGTTGCGCGGAAACCGCTTCTCTGCGCGCCCTGGATTTGTAGCGGGTCGATGCGGTGGATGTAGGACTCACCCTTGTTGAGCCGTGCCACCTTGGCAGCATCGATATCGAAACCGGTAACCCGAAATCCCTGCTGGCTGAAAAGCAGAACCAGGGGAAGGCCCACGTAGCCAAGGCCAATCACGGCGACGCGCAACTCGCGCTTCTCCACCAGCGACAACCATTGTGACAAACTTTGCTGCTCTAAACCGGGCTGTATCATCGAGCCTTCACAGCGGCCAGGTTCAGACTCTCGCGATACCACTCCACGGTACGCTCAAGACCCTCTTTCAGCCCGATCACCGGGCGATAACCAAAGGCTTCCGCAGCGGCAGAAATATCAGCCTGCGACTTGAGGATGTCACCCGTGCGCGCCGGCCCGTAAAGAGGCGGATGCTCGAAACCCGTCATGCTCGCCAGCAGGCGGTAGACGTCGTTCAAGCTGTATCGCACGCCGCAGGCAATGTTGAATACCTTGCCTGCGACGTCGGCGGCGGGCGCCGCGCAGGCCAGCAGATTGGCGGAAATGACGTTCTCGATGTAGGTGAAATCCCGGCCTTGCTCGCCGTTGCCGAAGATCGTGGGGCGTTTGCCTTCGATCATCTGCAGAATGAACTTGGCCAGCACGCCACTGTAAGGGGAGTCGGCCCGCTGGCGTGGTCCAAAAACATTGAAGTAGCGCAAGCTCACCGTCTCCAGCCTATACACCTGCCAGAAACTGCTCATGTAGTATTCGCCGGCAAGCTTTTGCACCGCATAGGGCGAGATCGGCATGGGCCGCATCGATTCTCTGCTGGGCAACGTTGGCTGATCTCCGTATGCGGAGGAAGAGGCGGCGTAAACAATTCGCTTCACGCCCGCAGCCCGCGCGCCCTCAAGCACATTAAAGGTTCCATCCACATTCGAGCAGTGGCTCGGCTCCGGCTTTTCCACGGAGAGCGGGACCGAGGGCAGTGCACCAATGTGCAGAACGTAATCAATTCCGTGGCAGGCTTTTCGCATTGCGGCAGCATCGCGCAGATCGGCCTCGCGAAAGTCGATGCGTGATTCGTATCCGGCCAGATTTTCTGCGTTTCCGGTCGAAAGGTTATCAACTCCACGGACTTCTTCGCCGCCGTCCACCAGAGCCCTGGCCAGGGACGACCCGATAAAGCCCGCGATTCCTGTTATGAGATATTTCGCCATCCAGATACTTTCCCCAGAGATCTACCAGCGGGGCGGCTGAAAGAGAGTCAGCCTTGAAAATAGCATACGCGGCTATTCCCGGGCCCAGAAGGCGGTTTGCCCGAAGTCCTGCGACATTCTTTCGAGGTACTGTCCGGAATTGAATGTCTTGCCGGTAGAGGCGCCCGACATGTAGCGGATGGTGGCAAAGATGGGCCGGTCGAACCACGGACGATCGAAGTTACCAACGATCGACCAGGCAATACCAGCATATCCATTGGGATCCCGGCCATCGAGAAAGTAGCGATCGTTCAACGTGACGCAGGTGTCGAAGGCCCTGGCCGGGTCCGGAGACCACTCCAGGATCTTCTTCGCCCAGTACATACGCATGTAATTATGCATCCATCCGAATTTCACCATCTGCTGCTGGGATGCATTCCACAGCTCATCGTGGGTTTCTGCGCGCTCCAGCTGCTCAATCTTGTAAACGAACTCCCTCCGGTCTCGTGCATGCTCCATCAGGGTCTTGCGCGCCCAGGGCTCGGCGCAATCAAAGGAGTCATAGTTCTCTGTGAATTTCACGAAATTGACCGCCAACTCGCGCCAGCCGATGAGTTCGTTGATGTACGAATCGCGCGCGGCTTGAGAAACTTTTCCCTGCTTATGCGCATTCTCCACGGCTAATGCAATGGTAAGCGGGCCGATATGGCCGAAATGCAGGTAGGGCGAGAGACGGCTGGTGCCATCGATTTCGGGATGATTGCGGGTTTTGTCGTAAGCGGCAAGTTCCTTGCTTACGAACTCATGCAGCCGTTTGACCGCGGCGTGCGTGCCTCCCGTGAAGCTGTCGACTGGGCGAATCGACCGGTCCAGCTTCGTCCAGCCCTGCGTAACATCGTCCAGCACAGGAAACGACTCCAGCTTGTGAGGCGGTTTCCATGCCTGGTCCGGCCTGCTCTCACGCTGTGGAACGAGGAACTTCGGCAGCTCAGCGTAGAGCTTCGGCTTGAATATATGCAGGGCGTACATCCGCTTTTCGAAGAGGCCGGAGGGCACAACTACATCCGCATCGACCGTCCAATAAGGGATCCGCAGGCGATTCGCCAGCACGCGCCGCCAGCGTTCCGGCTCGCGACAGGGATTTTCATCGCCGATCACCACAGCGGCCTTCACTTCTTCCAGCAGCGCTTGCAGGGAATTGTGCGGCGGCCGGCGCACGACGAATCCGATCTGCTTCTGTTGCAGATCTTCCTCAATATCCACCAGGCCCTGGTTGAGAAACACGTAATGCCGCAGGTTGGCATGGGGGAAATTGGAAATGGCGGAGAAGTAAGCGAGAACAGGCAGATTTAAGGCGTTGCCCACTTCCACGGCAACATCGAGGGCGGGATTTTCGAGAGCCCTCTCCGCCCTCTGCATCCAGTAGACGACACATTTTCCATCGGCTGCCGGGGCCCCTCCGCGACGAACCAGGATCCTGGGATTGGCGGCAAGTTTGCGCAGCGCCTCAGGCATTTCGTCTTTTTCGGCCGGGGAACTCATGAGACGGGCGGTTTGCTCAAATTGTTAAGCTATCACGAATCAAGAGCGGCTTACGGGGATGCCCAACCCCCGGATTTGCGGGATACCGCAAACCACGGGCCAATGTTTTGTTGTAGGCGAAGAATTGAATGAGTGTAAGCGAAGAATTGATTGAGAAGGAGGCGCGGGAGGTGCACAGCCTGAGATTGAAGTGAGACGACTGGGCCCTGTATCAGGGCCTCACTTGAAGTAGGGGCGCCCGTGCCGGAGAAATGTGGCTTTACCAGAGCCCCCAATTGCGGCTGATATAGTCCGACAATGTCATGGTGATGAGCACGATGAAGGTGAAGAAGCCCGACCCAACCGTGAGCATCATCAACTTCGAACTATAACGGATGTGCATGAAGAACAGGATCACCAGGACGGCCTTCAGGCAGGCGATGCCCAGTGCGATGATCGGGTTGAGCACGCCCAGGTCGAGATAGGCCGCGCCGGTGGTCGTCGCGGTGAGCACCAGCAAAGCGCCCAGGATCAATCCGTAGGTCTTGGGACCCACTATGTGATGTTCGTGCTCCGTTGGCGTGGACATCGGTGTTCTCCTTTTTGGTTATTTCAAGGGATGGCGGCTGATGAGATACAGCAGCGGGAAAAGGAAGATCCACACGATATCAACGAAGTGCCAATATAGTCCGAAATTATCGATGGTCGAGGTATGCCCGTTGACGTAAGCCCCGTGCCAGGCCTGGTAGAGCAGGATGAAAAGGATGCTGATGCCGATGATCATGTGCAAGGCATGCATCCCGGTCATGGCGAAATAGAGAAAGAAGAAGAGCTGTGCGTGTTGCGCCTGATCCGGCGGCAGGGGAACATCCCGCTTGTCGGTTGGGTGAACGAAGTCCTCCACGCTAAAGCTCGCGCCCGGAATGTGGTGCTCTACATATTTGTCGTGATACTCGATTGTCTTGATACCGAGGAAGACCAGGCCCAGGCAAATCGTGAGGCTAAGCGAAGTGATCAGACCTTTGCGGTTGCGAGTCTCCGCGGAGTACACCCCCATCGCCATGGTGAAGCTGGAAAGAATCAGAACCGCTGTATTGGTGGTTCCGAGACCGATCCCTAGGGTGTTGCTGCTGGCCACAAAGGCGTCGTAGTACCAGTTGCGGTAGAGCAGATAGGCCATGAAGAGGCCACCGAAAAACATGATTTCCGTGAGCAGAAACAGCCACATTCCGAAGCTCGCGGTTTCCCGCTGCTGCTCCACCGTAACGAAATGGTGGCGCAGATAGGGAGGGTGTACCTCGTGCTCCTCGGGTGCCTCGTGTCCGGTGACGATCGCGTGGCTATCCAACAGTCGTTACCTCATGTGTGGTGTGTTCCGCTAACCACTCGTAGTCGTACGCTTCGTGATCCATGACAGGAATATCGACAAAATTCTCAGTCACGGGTGGAGATTGGATTTGCCACTCGAGACCCGTTGCCTGCCAGGGGTTGCTGCCCGCGATTTTGCCATACTTCAGCGACCACGGCATGTACAGCATCGGTAGCAGATAACCAATTCCGAGGACCGTGGCGCCCGCCGTCGAGAGCACATTCAAGACCTGGAATTCGGCCGGATACGCATGGTAGCGGCGCGGCATACCCAGGTAACCAACAATGAATTGCGGGAAGAAGGTGAGGATGAACCCGATGAAGGTGGTCACCGCGGCGAGTTGCGACATGGATTCGGGATACATCCGGCCGGTCATTTTGGGCCACCAGAAGTGGACACCCGAAAGGTAAGCCATCAGCATCCCGCCCACCATGACAAAGTGGAAATGGGCCACGATGAAGTACGTCTCAGTGAGATGGATGTCCATGCCCAGCGACCCGAGGAACACGCCGGTGAGCCCTCCGATGGTGAACAGGCCCATGAAGCCGAAAGCGTACAGCATCGGAGTCTCGAAGGTAAGGGAACCCTTATAGAGCGTTGCCGCCCAATTGAAAATCTTGATGGCGGAGGGCACCGCAACCAACATGGTCAAAAGCGAGAACACGAGGGCCGAATAGTTCGAAACCCCCATGATGAACATGTGGTGGGCCCAGACGAAGAATCCAAAGACGGCGATGGCCACGGAGGAGAACGCGACGGCGGTGTACCCGAAGACCCGTTTGCGGGAGAAGGTGCTGATCACTTCGGAGATTACTCCCATGCCGGGGAGAATCATGATGTAGACCGCCGGGTGGGAATAAAACCAGAACAAATGCTGGAACAGGAGTGGATCGCCGCCCTTATTCGGATCGAAGACTCCGATGCCGACAGTCCGCTCGAGCATGACCAGGACCAAAGTAATGGCCAGTACCGGCGTACCGAGAACCATCAGGATCGAGGCGGCATAGTGTGACCAGCAAAACAGCGGCAGGCGGAACCAGGTCATCCCGGGGCAGCGCATGCGGTGAATAGTCACGATGAAGTTCAGGCCGGTGAAGATGGAGCTGAACCCGGCAATGAAGACGCCCATGGCTGCCGTAATGACGTGAGTGTTGAGGTAGTGGGTGCTGAGCGGAGTGGTAAAGGTCCAACCGGTGTCGACTCCGCCGTTGAGCAGCGCATAGACCAGGAAGCAGGCCCCAGCAACATAGAGGTACCAGCTCAGCAAATTAATTTTGGGAAAGGCGAGGTCCTTGGCCCCAACCATGATCGGGATCACGAAATTCCCCACGGTCGCCGGAACAGAGGGCACCAGGAAGAGGAAGACCATGATCACGCCGTGCATGGTAAAGAGCTTGTTGTAGGTATC
>JBARKD010000824.1:0-6720 GCA_049800615.1 Acidobacteriaceae bacterium
GAATAGCACGCTATTGTTTTGGACCCTTCCAATTGGATCCCGTTGAGGGCACACTCACTCGGAATGGGATGCGCATCAGGATCCAGGATCTGCCTTTCCGCCTGCTCCTCTTGCTGGTGGAACGCCCTGATGTGGTCATCACCCGGGAGGAGGTTCGCCAGAGATTGTGGCCCGGGAACACCTTCCTGGAATTCGATAACAGTCTCGGCGTCGCCATCCGCAAAGTACGAGAGTCGCTCAATGACAGCGCGGAGTCGCCGCAATATGTAGCCACCGTTCCCCGGCGCGGGTTCCGTTTTGTTGCGCCGGTGCAGGTGGAAATGGTCGAAGAGCCTCAAGTGGCTGTTCCGCCGCTAAGTCCGCCTGCGGTAAGGGGAACGCGGCGCTGGAACCCCCTCTTCTTGGGCCTGGGAGGATTGGGTCTGTTGGGGTTGATTGGATGGGGAGTCTTAGGCTTTCGTTCCGCCGCATCTCGTCCCTCGCAGACGCAGAAGACGGGAAATCCGCCCCGCGTACAGCAGCGGCGTTCGGTCGCGGTATGGGGATTTCGCAATTTGCCCGGGAGACCGGAAGACGACTGGCTCTCCCCCGTTTTCTCGGAAATGCTGGATACGGATCTAGGCACGCACGGAGACCTGCGTATGGTTTCCGGAGAGGACGTGGCCCGCGTAAAGCACCAGCTGCCCAACGCGGAAGGGACCACCCTCGCCAAAGCCACTCTGGCGCGCTTGCGGGAAAATCCGGGGGCCGACGTGGTGGTGATTGGTTCGTATACGCCTTTGCCGGGGAAAGATGAGCAGCGCATCCGGCTCGATGTGCGGGCGCAGGATACGGCGGATGGGGAAACGATCGCCGAAGAAGCAATTACCGGCGATCGAAACGGCCTGTTCGACCTGGGCGCGCAAGCCGCGGCCAGATTGCGGTCAAGACTCGGGCTAACGCCGAACTCCTCGCGTGAGGCAAGCGAAGCCCGGCTCGCCTTGCCGGCAAATCCGCAAAGCGCGCGTCTCTATGTGGAAGGCCGGGACAAGTTGTGGGCCTTCGACTTTCCCGGCGCACGGAATCTGCTGTTGCAAGCAGTGTCCACCGATCCTCAGTTCCCCCTGGCGCACTCCGCGTTGTCGGAAGCATGGTGGCACCTGGGTTACGCGGAGAAGGCGCGTTCCGAGGCCCAGCAGGCCCGGCAGCTGGCGCATAATCTGACGCAGGAAGATCGCCTGCTCATCGAAGGGCAATATTGGCGGTCCATTCCGGATTGGCCCAAAGCCGTGCAGGCCTATCGCGATCTGTTTCGTCTGTTTCCCGACAGCCTCGATTACGGGCTGCTTCTGGCCAGCGCGCAAATGAACGTGCAGGCATCGGCCGCGCTGGAAACCCTCGCGACGCTGCGCAGTTTGCCTGCACCCGCAAGCGAGGATGCGCGGATTGACATGACCGAGGCATCTGCGTGGATCACCCAGGATTTGTCCAGGGCGCGCGCAGCGGCCATGTCAGCCATCGACAAGGGCCGCGCCCAGGGTAATTCGGTACTGGTAGCGCGAACGTATGCGTTCCTGTGTCAGCAGGCCTCGGCGACCTCCTCCACAGAGCAAGCCCTTGCCGATTGCGAAAATGCCAGGCAGTCCGCGGTTGCCGCTCGCGACCGAAATGCGGAGGCCATGATGGTCACGGATATAGCCGACATCTATTACCAGCATGGCGACCTCGCCCGGGCCGGTTCTATGTTTTCCCGGGCCATCGAGGAATTCCGTGTAGTTGGCAATCCCGATGGCATCGCCGCGGCCATGAGCGACCTGGGCGCAATCCGCCTTACCCAAGGCAATCTGAGCGAGGCGAAGAAGCTGCTTCAAGAATCGATACCCAACTACCAGGCGGCCGCCGATATTGAGGGGATGGCGATTTCGCTCGATAACCTTGGGGACCTGGCGCGGCAAAGCGGCGATCTGCCGTTGGCGGAGACCAATTATCAGCAAGCCAGGATCAAGGCCGAGAACATCGAGAGCAAGAGCGCTGCGGCGTATGTGCTGATGGGGATGGGCGACCTATATAAAGATCGTGGAGATATCGCGCAGGCGCGCAAATCCTATGAGAGCTCTCTTGCCCTGCGCAGACAACTTGGAGATAGGCAGACAATGGGAGAATCGCAAGTTGCCCTGGCCGTTCTCTCCGTCGAGGATGGGCGCGCCGGTGAGGGCGAGAAGACGCTTCGCGAATGGAAAGAGCAATTTCACACGGAACGGCAGGCCGATGATGAGTTGGCGGCGAGCGTGGGATTGACGATAGTTCTGCTGGCGCAGGGCAGAGCGGCCGAGGCCCAGAAAGAGGTCGACGGGGCGAAAGAGTTGGCGGCAAAGAGCCAGAATGCGCTCTACCGGCTGCAGTATGAGCTCACCTCGGTTCGGGTGCTGCTTGAGTCAGATCGTAGGAATTTGTGCGCTCCACGGTTGCACAATATTTTGCGCGAGGCACATGAACGGCGTTTTGCCGGAACGGAATTCGAGGCGATGCTGGCGGCTGCGGAATTGGAGAAGCGATCGGGACACGCGGCGGTTGCGCGGGAACACTTGACTTCGCTCGAGAATGCAGCCCGCGGGAAGGGTTTTGTCCTGGTTGCCCGCAAGGCCGCGGCTGCTCGCGGAGCGCAGACTGTGGGATAAACCGGGCATCTCGACACAGTAGGTGTCCTGCAAGAGCTAGGTGAAAACGATCCGCCGCGATGCTCTGTGGCGACCAGGCAAAGTCGAGCGGCGAACGCGGGAGATACAAGTGATCGATGTCAATGAAACCTGGGAAGACCAGGTTGAGAAAAATGTCCAGTCTGCCGGACTTGGAGAGAAGATTCGACGTCTGCGCCGCAAACGCTCCATGGGACTGGTCGAGTTGGGACGACGGTCCGGGCTCTCCGCCAGCTACCTGTCGCAGCTGGAAACCGGGCGGGTAATTCCTACCTTAAGGAACCTGTCGCGAATCGCCCTGGTCTTTGCCAAAGACCTCAATTACTTCTTCGAAGACAATCGTCAGAACTGCTTCCGAATTTCGCGAGGGAATATCAGATCGCGGCTGGAGGTCAACCAGCGAACGGGATCGATGATTTCGGAAAGCATGAGTGTACTCGTCCCCGATCGAAGCCTGGTGCCTTGTATCGCGGAGTTTCCTTTGAGCGAGTCCGACGCGTCGTTTTTTCCAAAAACGTTTGAGGGCGAAGAGTTTGTGTATGTCCTTTCCGGATCGGCTGAGGCGTTAGCTCCCGCGAAAGAGAAGACGCTCGATGCGGGGGATGTCCTGTGGATTGATGGCGGCGTTGCCAGAGAATATCGCTGCAGGGCTGGGCAAACCGCAAAGCTGATGATTATCACTTGCCCTGTGGATGGAGGCGCACTGTCCTCTCAGAAAATACTAAGCAGGCAATTCTGAGTTTTCCCGTCTCCACCATGTGAATGCTGAAAACGCCATGGCTGTTCGCGGATCGCGTCCCAAGCTCCGCCTCCCTTCTTCGAAATAAATCCCAATTGCATTTTCTGCCGCGTTGTTATGCCTCCGGGTCTCGACGCTTCCAGTTCGATCGAGTTTCTTAAATTGGTTGCCTGTGAGTTACTGAGTTACAAGTAATTCTTTTCACCATCCGAACAACGTTCAGAACGTGTAATGAACTTATAAAACAATCTCAAGTTCTCTGTGAATCCAGTTTTTCCTGGTGTACGTTCCTCAAATAGTGGCACTGGCCTTCGACCATGACCGGCTCCGCTGTAAGCCCACACAGCACAAATTCAACCCTTAGCTTACTCCGAGGGAGCGCCCACTATTGCACCTTTTCCCGGCCACATTCTTATTTGCGTGACCTGTGAAGTCAAGTAGGTTTCAGGGCAACTACCCCGGCCGGCTCTTTGAGCGGTCGCTTCCCCGATCGTAGGGCGTTAACCGTTAACGCGAAATCAACGCAAATTAGTGAGGAACTCTAGTGCAACTAATCGATGAACTCGTCGCTGCATCTCCGAACCGGCGCAGCTTCCTAAAAACATTCGCGGCTGCGTCCGCGGGCGTCAGCGCACTTTCCATGGCCGGCCTAAACCAGGCTCACGGTCAAACAAATACAGAAGTCGAAGTCCTGAAGTTTGCCCTAAACCTCGAATATCTGGAGTCGGAGTTCTACACCTACGTCGTGTCCTCAAGAGGTATCGAGACATTTGGCATCGCGATTGACGGTGAGGCGAACGGCGCCAATCCTAGCAGCGGTGGCGAAACCACAGGCGGCGGAAAGGGTGTCTACTTCAATAACGCCGCCCAATTCCTGACCTTTGAAGAAGCCTCTGAGATCGCGAATGACGAGCGTCAACACGTAATACTGCTCCGCTCCGCTCTCGGGTCACAGGTGATCGCTAAACCCAACATCAACCTGAATGCGCTGGGTTTCGGCATGGGCTCCCAGTATGACTTCGTCAAACTGGCGCGTATCTTTGAGGATATTGGCGTGTCCGCATATGCCGGTGCCGCTGGCTTGCTTACCACACCCGGCGTTATCACCACGGCTGCGCGTATTCTTGCTGCTGAAGCGCAGCACGTCTCCGCACTCCGCACGCAGGTGGCTTTTTTGAACATTCCAATCACGCCGCTGGACGGAGCTGATCTGATTCCCCAACCCGGTGGCCCAAAAGGACAGCTGTTCTCCCTCAACAGCCAGAATGGGCTGTGCGCGACCAGGACCCCTGGGGAGGTTCTCTATCTTGCCTTCGGAAATCAGGCAAATGCAACCAGCGGGGGATTCTTCCCTTCTGGGGTAAACGGCTCGATCACCACGAGCACTGGGCCGGCCACGGCGGCGAATCTGGCAACTTAGCTACGATAGTGCAAGGGGGACCATGCAGGTCCTCCTTGCATACGATAAAAGCCCATTGCGGCTCTCACTCCACAATGGAAGAGCAAAAAAGCCGGCATCGCTACCGCTCGCGGGACGAGCAGTAGCGATGTTTGTGGAAAGTCGATTTAGCGTGCCGCCTGCAGCAGAGCCAGCCCTATCGCGCTGGGGGACTTACCGGCAGCAGCGATCTGCGTTTCCCGTTCCTTCTTCGATCTGCCAAAGATCAGCCGGGTAGAGCTTCCCGGGAGCGAGACCGAACGAAGAAAGTATTTATCTCCATAACGGGTGAAGATTGCTTTGCCATCAGACGCCGGGAACCCCTCATTGGCCTGCTCCTGGATCATCGCGAGGCCCGAAGAATCGTTGCCGCGAATCAGCATTGTATCCATGCCGGTGACGCGGATAGTGTAAACACCCGGTTGGAAGTGTTGACCCGATGCGGTCTCAAACGCAAAAGGCACATTCACACTGGCGGCAAAGGACAGATGCTGCGCGCGGGCTACCGGCGCTACCGAAGCGACGGTCATGAGTCCGGCTATCAGCATGGCGAATAGTCTTGCTAAGCTGCGCATGGCGTTTTCTCCTTGGGACGGCGTTTCATCAAACGCCTTCACTGACTAAGGCGGAAACCCTAAGGAAAAGGGGCCAAATGCGCAAAATTTTGTTCGGGGCCTTTCCGCCCTCAGGAGCTTTTTTCGACGACCGCTGCGGGGTGTTGCGCGTATTCCGCCCAGGAGCCATCGTAGAGGCTCACGCGCGGAGCGCCCGCGATCTCGAGGCCGAGCGCGATAACGGCCGCAGTCACTCCAGAGCCGCAGGTGGTGATGATGGGTTGTTGGATGTCTACTGCCTTAGCGGCAAACACCTGGCGGAGTTCTTCGGCGGATTTAAGACGGCCCTCTCTAACCAGCTCCGTGTAGGGGGTGCTGGTGGCTCCAGGCATGTGGCCAGAGCTAATGCCGGGCCTGGGTTCCGGCGCAGCACCGGTAAAGCGGGCGGCCGGGCGAGCGTCCAATATCTGCCCGCGATCAGCGATCCGTCGCTGTATCTTATTGAAATCCGTCACAGCGTCGCGATTGAGCGTGGCCTCGAAGTGAGCGGGCGCACGGCGAACCGGCTCAGAGGACGTGGGCCCCCCGGCCGCGATCCAGGCGGAGAGTCCGCCATCGAGAATATAGACTTCCCGCGCACTGAAGGTGCGCAGCATCCACCAGGCGCGCGGCCCGGAGAAGACGCCCTCCTGTTCGTAGATGCAGATGGTCATGCGTTCATTCACCCCAAGAGCCGACATATCACGCGAGAAGGCTGGAGGTGTGGGAAGCATGTGCGGCAGCGAAGTGGAGTGATCCGAGAGCTGCTCGATATCGAAAAAGAGTGCGCCGGGAATATGCCCGGCAAGATAGCGCGCGTGGGTATCGACGGGCGGCGTAACACCCACGGGAGGCAAGGTGGCATCGAAAACGACGGTCTGAGGATCGTCGAGACGGGCGGCCAGCCACTCCGGCGTTACCAGGGGGTTCATCGCTCCAGCTTATCTCAACCGGCAGTCCGCCTTCGCTGCGTGCATGCTCCCTCTTATTCCCCAAAAAATATTTTGCCTTGCCGCTAGTCCGAAATGACGCCAACCGGGATCTATGCAATCGTGGACGAGCTGGATGCACTCCGGGGCATCACCGAAAAGACACCGTGGCTCTCCTGGGAGCTCAACTCCGTCCTTGCAGCAAAATTGTCGTCTCGACCGAAGCGAACCCGGATTTCCTGTCACGCTGCGCCAGACGCGTCCACGTATGCGCCTTTCCGTCAAAGAAAGGCGCATGAAGCTCCCCAACGCCGCTAACCTCAACAGGAAATCCGGGGTAGCGAAG
>JBARKD010000825.1:0-3905 GCA_049800615.1 Acidobacteriaceae bacterium
GGTCTGGGCACCATCTATGTTCCCAATACCACGGACCCGGCTGCCATTGCGAAATTTGCCGCAGACGGGCTCACTCCGGGCCAGGCCTTCCCCAACAACACGATTCCGGCGAACCTTATCGATCCGGTTGCCGCTGCCTACATTAAGGCCGGCTATTTCCAACCGCCCAACGCTTCCGATGGCATCCATTACTTTTCCTCGGCCAACACCGACACCTATTATCGCGAGGAAATTGCCCGGGGCGACCACCAGTTCAACGAGAAGTTCAGCGTGATGGGCCACCTCATCTATGATTCACTCAGTCAGCAAGTGCCCACGGTAGCGTGGAGCAGCAACACTTTTCCCACCATCGGGTCGATGGAAACCGTTCCTTCCTGGGCAGCTGTTGTGCACGCCACCATGAACCTCCGGCCAAATCTGCTGAATGAAGCTGCGTTCAACCACAACGGCAACGACATCACCATCGCTAACACCGGCCTTGCCAAGCAGCCCGCCGGCTTTACTACCGCGCCGATTTTCCCTTCAGCCAACACCATTGATAAGATCCCGGGAATCGAGATCAAAAGCCCGTACAACGTAACTATGGACTCCAACAGCTGGCCATGGGTGAACACGTGGCGCAGCTACCAGTACAAGGACGATCTTTCCTGGACCCGCGGTGAGCATAGTTTCAAATTTGGCGCAGCATGGTTGTGGACGAAGAAGGTTCAGGAGATCTTCGTAAACACTGCCGGAACTTACCAGTTCAATGGGCAAGCCACCGCAGCCAGCACAGGCGGTCAGGGCACCCCCGGCGTGGGGCTGGCCGACTTCCTGCTGGGGGATGCTACTCAGTTTAGCCAGGCCCAGTTGCAGGATTCCGTCTCCATCAGCTTCAATACGATCGATCTCTACGGACTGGACAACTGGCGAGTTAACAAACGGCTCACGCTCAATCTGGGCCTCCGTTGGGAAGGCCTGCCCCACGCCTATGACAATAACAACCGCCTATCAAATTTTTACCCGAACCTCTATAATCCGGCCGATGCGGCGCAGTTCACGTCTCCTACCAGCGGCGCTTTGAACACCAACGGCGCGGGATTTACCACCGTTCCTGGTATCAAACTGGCGAACGTCCCGTTCTACTTGAATGGAGTTGGCCTCGCTGGAAGGAACGGAATTCCCAGGGGTCTGGTGCAGAACCACTACCTGACCTTCGCTCCGCGCCTCGGCTTTGCCTACGATGTGTATGGAAGCGGAAAGACTATTCTGCGCGGCGGATTCGGCATGTTCTACGAACGCAACGCGGGCAACGAAGAGTACAACATGGGCGCCAACGTGCCGTTCAGTAACAGCGGCACCACCATTTACCCCTACCTGGATACAACCACGACCTCCTGGACCACCGGAGTGAGCGCCGGACAATCACCCACGACCCCGCAAGGCTTCGCGGGGATCCAGGACAGGTACCCGCTCACCACGGTGTATCAATTCAGCTTGGGAATCCAGCAACAGTTGCGAAACAATGTTGTGGCCAGCATAGGTTATGTGGGCAACACCTCCAGTCACCTGTCGCAACAGGCCGACATCAACACCGTGCCGGTGAACGATCCGAACCGTCTTCTCATTTGCGGCGGCAGTTGCGGCGTCCCCGGCGGCTACAATGCCAACTATGATCGGCCTTACCTGGGCTTTGGGGGAGGCCTCAACATAGTCGGCAACGAAGGAAACGCCCACTACGATGGGTTGCAGTCATCCATCAGGGCCCAAGCGTGGAGGAACGTGACTTTTGGCCTTTCGTACACTTGGTCGCACGCCTGGGATGTGGTCGATGGCCAACTATTTAACCCTCTCGATGACCCCATGAACCCGCGTTACACCTACGGAACAGCCGGCTTCGACCGCCGGAACATTGCGGCTGCCAACTTTGCTTACAACCTGCCGATCTTCCAGAACTCGAACGGGCTGCGCAAGACGTTTCTGGGAGGATGGACAGCCTCCGGCATCGTACTCATGCAGTCCGGACAACCGATCACCGTCGATTCGGCCAACGACAATCTCGGCTTCGGCGGCAGCACCACAAACCACGCGGACCAGGTCGGGCCAGTCACTTATCCGCATACTTTTAAACAGTGGTTTAGTCCGAGCGCGTTTGCTCAGCCGGCTGCGCTCACCTGGGGCAGCGCGTCCAAAAATAGCGTGAAGGGGCCCGGACGCGACAACTGGAATCTATCTTTGTACAAGGACTTCCATATCCATGAAAGCGTTGGGTTCCAGTTCCGGGCAGAGACCTTCAACACCTGGAACCATACCCAGTTCACGGGGGTTAACACGGGGGTTAACACGTCGGTCCTCACCGGTAACTCCTCCAACCCCTACAACTCCTCCGCAGGAACAATCAACACCACCGGTGACCCGCGGGTCTTCCAACTCGGGGGGAGGATCTATTTCTAGGCGATTGCGCTGACGCCCTCCAACCCTGGCGCACGGGCCGGTCCACGGCCGGTCCGTGCGTCAGGGAATATATCAACATCACAACGAAAGGTGTTTCCACGAAGCTGAATCGTTGCGAGCAGTAGACCTAGCGCGCCAATTCCTCCCAACAAGAGCGACGCAATCTTGTTGGGCAGCAAAGCTCCGGCAAGCCGTTCCCGCATCAATTCGATCTTACCGATTGCACATTTCTCCCTCGGTTTTATCTGATGGGGGATAGGTGGGTGCACTGATCGCGTCACCGGGGCAGCCGCTTCACTCCGCGTAACTCCTCATCCGTCCTCTGAATGCCTGGCGCGGCGAATTCGGGGAATGCCCAATCGCCGTACTTCGCTTTTACCTGGAGCAGCACTGCCTTCAGCACAGCATCGCTGTTGTCTCCCTCAGCTTGCGCCTTGGCTATGCCTGCGCGCAGAAACAACAGGTAATCCCGGAACGTCTGCACATCGCCGGCCTTGCCGGCGTTGTCCCCATGGCCCGGAACGAAGGTCGCCGAAGGGTAATCCTTCACCAGCGTGTCCAGTGTCTCGATCCATTCTCTCGTGGATGCGTCGATCAGATTGGGTAGCGTGCGATTCCAGAAGAGGTCGCCGCAGAAGACAACGTTGGACTCCGGATCATAGACGACGGTATCGCCGCCGGTATGACCGGGGAAGGCGCGTAACAGCACCTCGCGACTTCCGCCGAGGTACAAGGTCACGCCCTCGGTGTAGGTCACATCGGGCAGGCGTAGGGCATCCACCGACGATCGCTGTTCGGCGGTTATCTTGTCGTCAAAGAACTTCATGTTTTCCGTGCGTTCCCAGCGTCGGACATTCTGCTGAGCCAGCACCGTTGCCCCGGCAGCCGCAAACACTCCGTTCCCCGCGACATGATCCAGGTGATAGTGCGTATTGACAACGAAGCGCACGGGAACCGTGGTCTTTTGGCGGATGACAGCGAGGAGTTTTTGCGCCGCCGCCGGATTCTCGAAGGTATCGACCACGAGCACGGCGTCACTTCCGGCCACGAATCCGGCATTGGCGCCAGACTCGTCGGCCTTCGCTGCCGGATTGTCGATTGCGGCCCAGGCGCCGTGGTCCAGCGGCTTCAACAGGAAGGGTTCGGAGGTCTGGGTGCCGCCGATCATGCCGGCAATAAGGCAGAGAGCTAAGGCTCCTAAGAAGAAGATCTTCATATGCCGACCATCTTATCGCGGCTAGTGTTTGCAGGAACCGGATAACCACCACCGCATTGGGCTACACAGCGATTCAGGTTGGATCGGTGATTGCTCCGCGTGGCCCCGAGACTCCGTGCCGAAGACAAAATTCGACCTTAGGCAGTTGTCCGTCTTCGGACAGATGGGGCCCATTTCGGTCAGAGATACTCCCTCAAGACAGCCGGCACAGCTCTGCACGACGGACTCCCGTCGCGTAGAGCGTCATGATCATCGC
>JBARKD010000826.1:0-1992 GCA_049800615.1 Acidobacteriaceae bacterium
GCTATTTCCCGAAAGTTCCAACCTCTACGCCATCATGGCCAACAAGATCAACGCGAGCGGACAAATCTCCGGCATGGCCACGGTGCTCAGCGGGCCGCATACCGGCGACATCCACGCCTTTCTGGCAACCCCTGTAAAGCAAAGCATAGGCAGGTCGGTTGCAGAGGTCGCACCTACAAACCCGAAATCCAATTTGCCCGCGAATGTTGGCAAACAGCTTCTGCCGAGATTCGTACTCGGCCACTTCGGGCCGATAACAGGAGTCGTCCCCTGAGTATGTGCATGGCGATGGACGACACACGATGAGGACAGGGAGACATTCCTGTCCTCCATTTTAGCTAGGCGCGCTCTTTGAGCGATGTGTCTTATGGCCGACCGCTTGCGTCACTGCGTAGAATGCCCGAAATGTTCCACTCGATACCTGATTGGGTTCAGTCCGTATCAAAACGGTTCGTACCTTGCATCTTTTGTGACTGAGTCTTCCGAAGAATATCAGCTGTTTTGTTCCTGTCGGCAGCCGCGGATTTGCAGCCGGTGGAGCTGGAACGATCTCAAAACTTACTCCGTCTCAAACGGAGCTTATGTTCGCGGCTATGGCAGGCCTGAGGAGGTTTGGGTGTTGAGACCAAATATGGACAGAGAGAGAGGCTCACTCAATCTGAATCTGGCGGAAGGAAGAAAGAAAGACAAATGAAACGGGCGGCTCAGTGTCGGCAACGGACTCGCCGAAGCATGCCGCATGCCAAGCGCGTGAATATAGACAGTTCGACTTCTGGCCGGGCGACTGGGATGCGTTCGATGTCGGCAGCTTCGCCTTCTTTGCTGATGTGCAGCGGTGGCTTGCTCTGGCCCGAGCTTCGTCGTCCTGGCTGCAATCCCAGATAGCTGCCCGCGTCCCGGCTCTTGCGAAAACGATGCGCGTCTTCCAGGGTCAACAGGATTAACTTCTTCTCCTTGCTCTATGAGCCTCGTAGCAGGGGTTTCTGGCTGGGATCCTCCGCTGTGCTGCTCGCAGGTATTGATTGTCATTATTGCTTTACATGCGATTGCCTTGGGTGCGCCAAGATCAGCGCTACTGTCTCGAATTTTCTGAGCTTGGCACCACCTTGTTGCTTCCCGGAAGGTTGCTTAAGGTAAGCATCGAAAATCAGAGCGAGTTGCGCCACATGGATCAGCGAGAGCTGGTGCAATCCTCCGTTTCGCTCGACGACTAATGCGTCGGGCCTGCGATACCGATTTTGCCTTCGTGGGATTCCCTGAATTTTCAGGACCTGACCGTTACGATTCAGGGCCAGCCGGGCGGTTCGTTCGTCGGAATCGAGTGAAACTGAGTATTTGCCGGGAGGCAAACTCTGGCCATTGCATTGTAAAGTGTAGGCGAGTGTGAAATTGCCTTCATAGTGTATTTTCGCAGCTTGGGCAGGACTGTTAGTTTTCGACTGTTGCGGTTCCGGCTCTCTTGTCTCGTAGTGGTCGGGATCGATCTCGAACTGGGCGTATGCACGCGAGCTTCCGAGTGCGACCAACACTGCCAGCCCAATTAAATATTGTGTAATCCATGGGTGTTTCATTCCTTACCTGCTTTCGTGGTGGAATTCACGCGATGCCAGACGACCTCACAAGATAAGTCGCTTGCCTTGGTCGTCGTGGCAGCTGAGGCCGGAATGGAATGCCTCTAATGTGAATATCGGAATCGAAAAGAAAAAGACGACAGGCGATTGCGAAAAATATGGATCGAAGAGGAATGTAAGATGACGGGTCCACGGCAAAGCTCTCCGGTTCTTTGCACGCCCCGCTTCAGTAGTGTTCGGTTCTCTGGGAGTCGATTTTCCCAAGCCTCTGAGACGGATGATGGAATCAGGCGGGTATTTGCGCGAGATAAACCACTGCCCAACGCTGCCAGATTAATTAAGTATGTAGTGATCCATTATCGGTTTCATTCGTCATCTCTTTCCATTTTTGGGGCACTGACGACCTTGAAATCCGAGGAGA
>JBARKD010000827.1:0-19282 GCA_049800615.1 Acidobacteriaceae bacterium
ATTATGTCCGTCGCAAGAGGGCGGAGGCTGCCGTCGATCAGATTTGCCTCACCGCGATTTGCGATGCTGCTAAAGGCCTGCCTTCCAAAGTACGCATCAACGTCAATGTGCATGCCTCGACGCTCGGTCACAATTCCGGATTTGTTGACTTTTTTAGGCGGCACATACAAAAAATGTCCCTGCCTCCGGAACGATTCACCTTGGAGATTGTGGAACATGCTCCTACTTGTAATATCCCCGAATTAACTAACAGCATTGCGCAGTTACGAAGCTGGGGCGTGCGCATCGCATTGGACGACGTAGGGTTGGGTCAATCCAACTATCGCATGATGCTGGACTGCCACCCCGAGTACTTCAAGCTGGATACCTATTTCGTACACGGTTTGAGTACAGATTCAAAACGGCGCGCGGTAGTGGAATCTCTAGTGGCGCTGGCGAAAGCTCTGGAAAGCTCGGTGGTTGCGGAAGGCGTAGCCACAAGCGCGGACCTCTTGCAGTTAGAGGCATTGGGAGTTGAATTTGCCCAGGCGAACCTCCTGTGTCCGGCTATTCCGTTGGAAGAACTGCTGGCAACCGGCTATCTTGCGGACCCTGCTTTCGGTACATTGGCCCAAGCGACAAAAGAAGATATAGATGACTCCGGCCAGCATCGGGCGGCCATGAGCGCGGCGGTGGGACGGTCTCTATACAACTAAGAAGTCTGCGATTTACCAGCGACTCGCGCCAGTATTCGACAACCTTAAACGGGCCATGCCCAAACACATTTGGGTACCTATGGGTGTGTTGAAGCGGTTGCCGGTCTGCCGAAGAAAGTTTATCTAGTTGTGAACCCGAACGGTTTTGATCGCGAAGCGCTTCATCTTGTTGTAGAGGGCACCTCGCGTCAGACCAAGGCGAACAGCGGCGCGCGCAACGTTGCCACGCTCCGCGTCCAGAGCTTTTTGTATGTGCAGACGCTGCAGTTCGCTGAACGTGAGCTGCGACTCTCCGTCAACCGCCACTTCGCTCCTAAACTCCAGATGCAGGTCGCTGGGCCGGATGGTTTCTCCGGAGGCGAGTAAGACTGCCCTCTCAATCACATTCTTCAGTTCGCGGATGTTGCCAGGCCAGGTGTACGCGGTCATGGCTTCGATTGTCTGATCGGACAGCGTAAGATGCAGCCGTCCCAGATCGACGGCGATACGCTCGAAGAATTGCCCCGCGAGAATCGGGATATCCTCAAGTCTTTCCCGAAGCGGAGGCATGCGAATGATGACCGTGCTGACGCGAAAGTAGAGATCGCTGCGGAATTTCTTTTGGCGCACGAGCTGGGCCAGGTCTTCGTGACTGGCGGCGATCAGCCGTACGTCCAATTGCCGCTCCTGCACGTCTCCCAGGCGCCGGAACCGTCTCTCTTCCAGAATTTTGAGCAACTTGGGCTGGATTTGCAGGTCCATATCTCCAATTTCATCGAGGAACACAGTTCCCTTCTGCGCAACCTCCAGCAGGCCTATCTTGCGCTGAACCGCACCCGTGAAGGCGCCTGCTTCATGCCCAAAAAGTTCTGTCTCCAGCAGCTCCCTTCCAAAGCCGGCGCAGTTCAGATCAACGAACGCCTCCTCTGCTCTCGGGCTCTGATTATGCACCCACTTGGCCAGCACGCCCTTCCCAGAGCCGGTTTCTCCCGCGATCAGGACAGGACAGTGGCTCAGGCAGACTCTTTCCGCCTGTTCCGCTACCTCGCGAATGGCTGCACTGGTGCCCATAAAGGGGTCGACACTTTCTCTCTTCTCGCGCACTTTCCCGGCGAGTTGCTTCTGGAAGTTTCGTTGGTTCCTCAGGGCCCGGTCCAGCAGGACTGCGATAGCCGCCATTTCCACAGGCTTAGTTAAAAACTGCTCGGCACCTTCCTTAATCGCTTTCACAGCTAGTGGAATGCTGCCGTTTCCGGTAAGCACGATCAGCGGCACTGAAGGGTGAGACTGTTTTAGTTGCGGCAGCAAATCCAGTGTGGTTCCGTCGGGCAGTGAGTAGTCTAAGATGGCCGCATCGGGAGACGAGTTTCGGAAGACCTCCCTGATGCCTGCACAATCCGAAACAGGGATGACCTCATAGTCGAGCGAAACGAGAAATTCTTCGATCGCGACACGAATGCTCTGGTCATCTTCGCCGACGACGATGCGCTTCTTGGCCATGTTTGGATCATTCTTGCCCGGACACATCCCCATCGGACGCGGGACCCGGAAGCTCTTAGGATTGTGACTCTTCGGATAATCTAGTCTGGACAGTAACCCTCGACAAATAACCTTAGTAACTCGAGAGGCTAAAAGATTGTGACGTAATGAATACCTATGTTATTGAGTCGTCACTTCTGTAACTGGCTCCGTCACTATTTTCATGTAACCCTTGCAAAAAGGTAACAGAAGACAGGAGCAGTATGCCGTGCCACTCAAGCCAGGCCATCACAGGGACTATTCTGGTTGCGGATGATCAAGAGTCAAATCGGGAGCTGATGCAAGAGCTGCTCTCCAATGAGGGCTTCGAGGTGATCACCGCTGCGGACGGTCCTACTGCCTTGCAGGAGCTAAGTAGAGCGCAGGCCGACCTGGTCGTTTTAGACGTACTCATGCCGCGCATGAGCGGGCTTGAAGTTTGCGAAAAGATCAAGACCAATCCAGAGACATACCTGATCCCCGTCATCCTAACAACATCGCTTTCCGACAAGCAGGACCGAATCGACGGAATCCGAGTAGGCGCCGATGACTTTCTCAGCCGTCCCGTAGACCGCACCGAACTGCTGGCCCGCGTCCGATCGCTTTTAAAGCTCAAACTGCGCACGGACGAGTTGGAGTGCGCTGAGTCCGTTCTTTTTACTCTGGCGCGCAGCATTGAAGGCAAAGACCCGTACACCCTCGGCCATTGCGAACGTCTGGCCGACTACTCTGCGCGGCTGGGCGAGCAGCTCGGGCTGCCCGCGGAGCAAGTCACGGCTCTGCGCCGAGGAGGCGTAGTGCATGACATTGGAAAAATCGCCGTGCCAGACGCAATTCTGCTGAAGCCTGGCGGACTCTCGAAAGAAGAGTGGAAACTGATGCGCGAGCATCCCATCGTCGGCGAACGTATCTGCGCCCCATTGAAGTCATTTCGTTACGTACTTCCGATTATCCGGCATCACCACGAAAAGTTCGATGGGTCGGGGTATCCGGATGGACTTCGTGGCCAGTCGATTCCGCTCGCAGCCAGAGTGCTCGGAATTGTTGATGTGTACGATGCCCTGACAACGCAGAGACCCTACAAGCGCGCTTTCTCCTCCGCTGAGACTCTGAACACGATGAGAGAGGAGGTGGCGCGAGGTTGGTGGGACCCAGATATTTTTTGTCAGTTCGAGAGGTTGATCAGGACCTCTGAAGCGAATGCGTTATCTCGTGGGGCAACGCACTAGCCAGCTTCCGAAGCTCACTCTATCGAGATGTAGCAGCTCGGCGGGACAACATGATCGAACGCAAGGAGCATAGGGGGCAACGGTGAAAGTACTACCCGGAGTCGAGAGATGGGTGTCAAAAGGCCGGTGGCGGCTGCATCTTCTTTTTCTCTTGCTGTTGATCGTGCCAATCGCGCTCTTCGCTTACTCCATGGGCGGAGTGCTGAAGCGCCAGGCTGAAGCGCAAGCTGCAACCGAAGGCACGCAAATTGCGCATGTCTCGGCTGCGCTGGTTGAGGAACACTTTCGCCAAAATATAGCTCTGCTCGAATCGGTTGCGACGCGCCGGACTTTCGGCCAAGCCTGGACCAATCGAGATCTCGATCTGGTCGCTTGGCATCTCCGTAGCGCGAGATCGCTGCGCCCGGACTTCTCATATATAGCGCTATACGATCTGGATGGACGAATGAGCGCCATCTATCCACCACAACCAGCACTGCTCGGCCAGAATTCCTCTCAGCGCGACTGGTACAAGGGTGTTACCCGACGATGGGAACCATACGTTTCTGAGGTCTATCCGAGCGTCGTTTCTCCGTTCGCACCAGTTGTCGGCATCGCCGTCCCAATAAGAGATGCTCTGGGCAAACCCATCGGCATTCTGATGGGAGCGGATGCGTTGGACTCGATCTGCCAACGCTTGGGGACCGACCTGGAAGGCGGATGGACAATTCTGCTGGTCGACCAGAATCGGCACCTAGTCCACAGAGGCGGCGACGTACGCATCCCAATTGACATGGTTGTCCACGAGCCTGTGCAGCGAGTGCAAGCCGGGCAGTCCGGAAGTGGAAGGTTCGAATGGCGCGGCGAGGCTATCTTCGCCGGCTATGAACCTGCGGGAAGCTCCGGCTGGGGAGTCGTTGCACAGCAACCTTCAATATTGCTGCAACAGGGTGTTCGGACAGTGGAAGTAAGAGTATGGCTTCTCGGCTTCATGTTTCTTCTGGTTGGATTGGGACTGTGTACATTCATGAGTTCGCTCTACACGCGGCTCGAAACCGGAAATCGCTTTATCGACCTTTCGGTCGATATGTTTTGCATTCTCGGCTTCGACGGATTTTTCAAGAACCTGAACCCCAGCTGGGAGAGAGTGCTGGGCTTTACCGCCACAGAACTCTCGGCAAGGCCCCGCGTCGAGTTCATACACCCAGAGGATAGAGAAGCAACAGCACGGGAGATTGCCCGGCTGCAGCAAGGAGAAGTAACTCTGGCTTTTGAAAACCGCTATCTTTCCAAAGACGGTTCGTACAAGTGGTTGCTGTGGAATGCAGTTTCTGCGCCCGGGCAACGTGCAATTTATGCCGTCGCCCGCGATATCACGGAAAGGAAACGCGCGGAAGCCAAGGTGCGCGAGAGCGAAGAGCGCTACCGGAAGCTGTTTGAGCTGAATCCTCAGCCAACATGGATTTATGACCGTGAAACCCATCGCTTCCTGGCAGTGAACAAAGCGGCTCTTCATAAGTATGGGTATACATGCGAGGAATTCCTCTCGATGACAATCGAGGAAATCCGTCCACCTGAAGACGTTCCAGCACTTCTGAAAAGCCTAGCCATTCTCCAAGAAGGGCAACACGAATGCGGTGTGTGGCGGCATCGAAAGAAGGACGGCGGCATTATCTGGGTCGAGATCACGTCCTATTCCTTCAGGTTCGACGGTCGTCCCGCTGACTTCGTGATCGCTGTTGACATCACCGAGCGCCAGCTTGCCGAACAGGAGCGGAAGAAATTTACCGAGAGCCTGGAGACCGCCAACCGCGAGCTTGAACTGCGGAACCGCGAGGTGGAACGAGCGACACGATTGAAGAGCAAGTTTCTCGCCAGTATGAGCCATGAGTTGCGGACGCCGTTGAATGCTATCGTCGGCTTTTCAGACTTGCTGGCTGATGGCACTCCCGGCGACCTGAACGCCAAGCAGAAGCGTTTTGTGAATCATATTAGACAAGGTTCAGTTCACCTATTGCAGCTGATCAACGACATTCTCGATCTTTCGAAGATCGAATCCGGACAACTTGAACTTCACTGCGAGAACTTTTTCGTCAGAGACGCTTTGCCGGAAGTCCTATCTACCATTCGGCCGATTGCAATGGCCAAAAACATCCAAGTGCAACTGAAGCTGGAGTGTGAACGGCCCATCTATGCCGATCGGGTCCGTTTCAAGCAAATCCTTTATAACCTGCTCAGCAACGCGGTCAAATTCACCCCGAAAGACGGCAGCGTAGAAATCGCGTCTTACGACCAGCCGGGATCGGTGGGCCTATCTGTGAAAGACACAGGGATCGGGGTCCGGCCCGAGGACCAAGAGGTGATTTTCGAGGAATTTCGGCAAGCGGAAGGAACTTCGGCGACGCATCAAGGAACCGGTCTCGGACTCGCAATCACTAAACGCCTCGTCGAGCAACAAGGGGGCAGGATTTGGCTGGAGAGCGAACCAGGGAAGGGCAGCCGGTTTAGTTTCACTCTCCCGCAAGGAGCAAGCAGCGCCAAACCGACATCCGCTGTCAATCGATTCTCTGCTGGCAACGCCGCTGAGAGCTTACGCAAGCCGCTTATCTTGATTGTGGACGATGAGGGTCCTGCGCGCGAACTCATGGCGAGTTATCTTGAACCGGAATATAGGGTTGCTTTTTCCGAATCAGGTGTGGAGGCTGTAGAAAAAGCCCAGCATCTGCTTCCGGACGCAATCACTCTTGACATCCTGATGCCAGGCGGAGGAGGTTTTGAGGCCCTCATAGGCCTCAGAGCAACCGCTGAAACGGCGAACATTCCCATCATCATAGTCTCCATCGTGGACCAGCAAAAGGTGGGGTTCGCTTTGGGAGCAACGGACTATCTAGTCAAGCCGATCCAAAAGCCCGTTCTCCTGGAAACCATCGGCAAGTATGTTCGTCAAGCGGACGAAGATGCCGCTATCCTTGTCGTCGACGATGATCTCCATAACCTGGAGTTAGTAGAAGAGACTCTGCGTGCTGCCGGCTACGAGACCCAAGGCGTTCGTAGCGGCGCCAGGGCGCTCGAAGTGCTCTCCTCGAAGATTGTCGGGGCGGTCTTGCTCGACTTGTTGATGCCCGGAATGGATGGCTTCCAGGTGATTCGCCACGTCCGGAAAGAAGCAACCTTGAAGGAACTACCCATTCTCGTCATGACCGCAAAGAGTCTAAGCCAAGAGGAAAAACAGCTTCTGGGCCGCGAGACCCAAGGGCTATTGCAGAAGAAGGGATCATGGCAGCAGCAGCTTACAGCCGAGGTGGAAAGGGTGGTTCGAGGCCGTAAGCTGATCAAAGCTGTCGGGCAATCATGATAAAAGCGTTAATTGTGGAAGACAACCCGGTCAATCGAGAACTGCTGCGCGAGTTACTCGAAATGCGTGGTTATGAGGTAGAAGAAGCGTGCGATGGAGTGGAAGCACTTGAGGTGCTCGAACGCACCCGGCCGAATGTTCTGCTACTGGATCTAAACATTCCCCGTCTGGATGGTTTCGGGGTCGTTCGGAAGGTCCGCGAGAACCGAACGCTGGAAGACCTGCCAGTAGTGGCCGTTACCGCGTACGCGATGAGGGGAGACCGGGAAAAAGCCCTGGAAGCGGGCTTCGATGGATACCTTTCGAAGCCAATCAATGCCCTTTTATTGGCTGAGGAATTGGAACGCCTTCTCGGCTCCGGCTTTTCTCGGCGTAAGGCCGCGACTCAAGGCGTCGACAACCTCCACGATGAAAGGATAACCTCAAGAAACTCGGGAAGCGAATCCTAGTAATATGTCTTACCAGGTTTGGAGTCAGTCCAGGCGATCTACATCAACAATGAACTGTCGAATCGCGCTCGCATTTTGGCTGCTCATCTTCGTGAATTGGATTCCCTGCCTGGTTTCAGACGCCCAGATTACTAACCCGAAGACATCAATCCTCGCAGCAGAAGTAGGCAAGCGGAATGCCAGTCGAACCATGTCTCCCGATTTAAGGCTTCCGGCGCCGACATCGACCTGAATTCCACCTCGACTGAGATTCCAAGTCAGGCCCTGCACAGTCCTCGAGCCAACCTCGCAAAACACATCGGCCTGCAATGGAACGCGAGTTTGCCGTCGCCGGTTCTCCGATAGGGTTCCGCGCACAGTCCGAAATAGACTGCTTAGCCTTTGCCGATCCACCGGCTTTTGGAGAAAGAAGGTTGCTCCAATCTGAAATACTCGTTGCATCGTAGTTCTGTCGTCACGCCCGGTAACGATTACAATCGGTGTGGACTTGTTCCATTGGGACTCTCGGATGCGGCGCGCAAGGTCGAAGCCATGCATGTTTGGCATTTCGAGATCCAGGAAAATACCGTCGTATTTCTCACGGTTGATCAACTCAGCCGCGGTCTGACCATCGTTGATCGGATGAACCTCAGCCTTTAGAGAGGTGAAAACCTCGTCCATCAGCTCCAGGCTCGGCAGGTCATCTTCTACAACCAGAAGTTTAAGTGACGACATTGGGTCAGTTCCTCACTTCGGCGGTCTAACTCCTTTTTGAGGAGTAAGTCCCGGATTTCCAAGAGCGTGGTCTGCGGACCCAATGCCCCGGCGGAAAGAGAGCTTCCGCCGCCCTGGGTACCGCCGACCGACCGCCGCAGGTGTCGCTTATAAAGCTCCCCCTCCACCTGCGAAGTCAGCTGAAAATGTCTCCTGTCGGCGGTTTCAGCTGTACAAGTCTCTGAATGGCTGAGGTAGTAACCTCAGCCACAGAGCCAACACGGTCAGAGTCCATTTGTGACAATTGAAGATCAAACTTTGTCTCCTGGCTACTCGGTCTCCGACAAGCGAGAGACCAATTTCTAGCGAACGGCTGTACGGATGTCTGTCCGGAGCCGGGGTGCCGCAGTCAAAGACAGCCTGTTGGCCGACGCGCGGCGCGAACATCCAACTACGGCAGGTCTTCCGGAACTGGCCAGATCGGAAGATCGCTGTCGGTTTAGAGCCCGGGCAACACTCAGCAGAGCCTGCGAACCGCAAGCCTGGCATTTTGTGCTGGCCGTGGTTATGGTTTCACAATCGAGACAAAGACTGGCCTGCCGCAACGGAACCAGGCTGAGATTGGAGGCGTTCATTCCATCCTCCGCCCCGAGCGTTTTCACGCCTTGAACATTCCGAATAAGGTGTTCTTTCACGCCCCGAACATTCATAGCGTGATGGATAGCCCCCAGTCCTACTAGAAGCGCGTTAAGTCGAGTTCGCACCCTGTTTACCTGCAGTGGCGTCCCCACAGTGTGGACCGCATCGGTGATTTGTGGTGACGGCTCGACCCGAAAATCAAGTTCCTGCGAATTGTGTTCAGACGAAAGTGCTAGGTTCCGCATGCTATTGACGCAAGCAATTGGTGAACCATCAGCCTGAGCTGATTGTTCAGAAGCACTTAGGCCGATGTAACAAGAAAAGCGTCCGAAAAAGGATGTTCTGATTTTGAAAATCGAACATCTGGCAGACAAAATGGGAGATATCTCTCACCGGAGACCTCACGGAAATCCTGTATTACCGTTGTACTCTTGGGGCACTTAGCCATCGCTGTTGTAATCAGGTGTAAAGCTATCGTCCAAGAGCTCCAGAGAGGTGGGTTTGCGGACAACGGACATGAGTTCGTAGCTTACCGAGCCGGCGAGATCGACTGGAGTATCGCATGAGAGTTCGAGCCGCCAATCTGGCAACCGCAAGCGCTTACGAGGTCTGCGAACGGCCGGCCAGGAATCTGCTGCAAGTCCGAGATCTGACTGTCCGTTTTTGTGCGAAGGGCCGGGAATTCACCGCCGTCGAACGAATAAGCTTCGAAATTGCTTCCGGCGAGATCGTCGGTCTGTTCGGAGAGTCCGGATGTGGTAAGACAACTATCGGCCTTTCTCTGCTACGGCTCCTTCCCGATGCTGCTCGTGTAACCAACGGCTCCATTTTCTTTCGTGGGCGGGATATTTCTTCGCTTGACGAATCCCAACTCCGCGAAATCCGCGGTGGGGAAATCGCGATCATCTATCAAGACTCCAGCGTGCTCAACCCGGTGCTTCGGGTCGGACACCAAGTAAGCGAAGTACTTCGTGCTCACCGGAAATGCACTCTGAGCCAGGCACGTGAGGAATCGGAAGCGATATTTACCGCAATTGGCTTGCGCGAATTTGATCGCATTTACCACGCCTACCCTCACCAGTTGAGTGGAGGTCAACGCCAACGGATTGCAATCGCCCAAGCTTTGGTTTGTAAGCCTCGTCTCGTGATTGCGGATGAACCGATCGCGTCAGTCGATCGAAATACTGCTGCTGAAATTCTCGACTTCATAAAGGAGCTTAAGAATTCCTCTGGGACATCGTTCTTGTTCATCAGTCACGATCCAGATTCGCTCGCTGGAATCGCCGACAGAATCCTGGTGATGTATGCGGGACAAATTGTAGAAAGCGGCCCCGCCCTCGATGTTTACTTGCAGCCACTGCATCCCTACACGGATGCTTTGCTGCAGTGCGTGCCGCAGCGCATCGCGCCCGGAGACTCCGATCGAGAGAAGAACCGCTTGCCATGTATTCCCGGTAAGTCGCCTGACCCGATGGAAGTGGTGTCCGGCTGTTCTTTCTCGCCACGATGTGGGAATCGGACAGACATTTGCAGCTTGCGGGGGCCAGCGCTGATCGAGGTTTCGTCCTGCAGGTCCGCTCGCTGCTTGAAATACGAGGTCGGATAGAGTCATGCCTCCTGCACAACAATTTCTGCTAGAGGTTCAAGCCCTGTGCAAGACACACACACGGGCACGGTGGTGGCAGAGCGGAGCTCCGGTCCGAGCTTTAGACAATGTGGATCTAACCTTGAAAGCCAAGAGCACGTTGGCTTTAGTCGGCGAGTCCGGTTCCGGAAAGACAACTCTGGCCATGTGCCTGGTTGATCTCGAGCAGCCCGATGCCGGCGACATTCGATTCGAGGGTAGGAGTCTGCTTGGACTCAGCCGTCAGGATCGGGTCTTCGTTCATCGAGATATCCAACTCATCTTTCAGGACTCAGCGGGGGCATTGAGTCCACGTTTGTCCGCGGCGGCAATCATCGAAGAGCCTTTGCTAATACGCGGACATTGTTGCAGCCGAGAGCGCTCCGAGCGTGTTCTGGAAGCGATGGATCAAGTGGGACTATCGCCTACCTGGAAGGATCGCAGACCCAATGAGTTGAGTGGGGGACAAAGACAGAGACTAGCAATTGCTCGAGCCTTGGTTCTAAAGCCCAAATTGCTGATATTGGATGAAGCGATGGCCGGACTGGACCTTTCAATCCAGGGACAGATTACGAACCTCCTTCTAGACGTGCAAACTGCCAAAGGGTTGAGCTACCTCTATATTTCCCACAATCTCGAGCTTGTCGCTCGGATCGCCGACGAGGTTGCAGTAATCCACGAAGGCAGGGTTGTCGAGCAGGCAAAGGTATCAGAGATGTTCGCACGCGGTCGACACTCTTATGGTCAAGCGCCTTGCCCGACGGTGTTGAAGGGCAGGCTTGCGCACCGCGCCTATACAGGAGCTTAGGATTCGGAATGAGATACTTAGGGCATCGTATTCTTCAGAGTTTTTGCCTGCTCTTCGGCGTCTCATTGCTCTCTTTTGCTTTTGTCGAGCTGGCCCCAGGGAATTTCTTCGATGAGATCCGAATGAACCCTCAGATTTCGACAGATACCATAACTAATCTGCGAAGGCAGTATGGGATGGATCAACCGTTGCCGGTTCAGTATTTTCGGTGGTTGAAGTCGGCTGCGAAGGGTGAATTCGGCTTTTCTTTCGCCTATAACATCCCCGTTGCACCCCTTCTATGGTCACGAGCGCGAAATACGATTCTGCTAACCGCATCAGCGACATTGTTGTCTTGGCTCGTCGCCTTTCCCCTTGGGATCTTGAGTGCCGGGAACCGACGAGGCTGGATCGAACATGCCAGCGGGTTGATAACATCGGTTTTGCTTGCCGTTCCAGATCTGCTCCTTGCATTGGGCGTGTTGTTGTTGGCTCTGCGTACTCATTGGCTTCCCGCCGGAGGAATGCTGTCGCGGGAGTCTGGAGATCTGAGCGAGTGGCAGCAACTGAGAAGCATTGGCGCGCATCTGTTAGGCCCGGTACTGGTGCTCGTCCTTGGCAGTTTGCCAGTGTTAACGCGCCATGTCCGATCCGCGATGGTTGAGGCATTGGATTCACCATACGCTCGGGCTGCACGTGCGCATGGAATTTCCCGTCGGCGCATCGTACTTCGTCACGCCCTTCCGGTGGCGCTGAACCCTCTCGTTTCCCTGTTTGGACTCTCAGTCGGCTCGCTTCTTAGCGCATCGCTGTTGACCGAAGTGGTCATGAGTTGGCCCGGAATCGGTCCTCTGTTCCTGGAGTCAATTCTATCGCGAGATCTTTACGTGGTGGTCGGCGCCGCGATGTTCTCCTCTTTGTTCTTGGTGTGTGGATCACTCCTGAGTGATGTACTGCTATTCGCTATCGATCCTCGCATTCGCAGTGAGAGGCTAATATGAGGAGGGGAAACAAAATCCTTCTCCTTCTGTTATGTCTAGGAGCCTTACACTTGGGATTGTTTCTTGCTGGATTCTTCTCGCCTTACGATTTCGCACAACAAGATCGTTCTCTTCCATTTGCTCCTCCCTCCCGGCTACATTTTCGAGATGCGCAAGGCGCAATGCACTGGCGTCCTATGGTTTGTGTTTTAGCGGAGCAGTCGGGAACGATGGGGGTCTATAAGGAAGATAGCGGCAAGTGCTTCTCAGTGCGCTTTCTCGTGCAAGGATCGGAATACAAGTTACTGGGTCGATTCAAATCGAGGTGGCATTTGTTCGGAGTCGACGCTCCCGCGAGAGTGTTGCTTATGGGCACTGACGGCTATGGGAGGGATATATTTTCTCGCCTTCTGTGGGGAGGACAAATATCCCTATTTTCCGGATTGTTCGCCGCCTTCTTGTCATTGGGTATTGGTACTCTGTTGGGGACCATAGCAGGCTATCACGGAGGATGGGTGGACGCCGTCATTATGCGTTGTGGAGAACTCTTCCTCGCTTTGCCGTGGTTGTACTTACTATTCGCGCTTCGGGCTTTCTTGCCGCTGCACATTAGTCCGGGCCAGGCATTTCTCTTGCTCATCGCAGTTATTGGGGCAGTGGGCTGGGCACGCCCGGCGCGGCTGATTCGGGGTATAGTGCTCAACGGAAAAGAGCGCCATTATGTTCTTGCGGCACGAGTCTTCGGAGGCTCTGATTTTTATCTAATCCGCCGCCACATCTTACCGGAGACTTACAACTTGGTTCTTACTCAGGCGGCGCTCCTTATTCCCCAGTATATTCTGGCCGAGGTGACGTTATCTTTCTTGGGTCTGGGGGTGGGCGAACCCGCACCTAGTTGGGGTAATATGCTCGCAGCTCTCCAACAGTACTATGTGCTCGTTTCGTATTGGTGGATGTGGGCTCCGGGTATTGTGCTGATTCCGGTTTTTCTGAATTACTTACTTCTGGCAACTGCGTTGCAGGAGAAGGGGGCCCTGTACCGCACGTAGGCTTTGAGGTGTGCGTATGAGTAGTAGAGGTAGCAGCTTCAAGAGTGTTCTCGTTGTTGTTATTGTTTGCCTCCACATGTTTGTCGTGGCCGGCCAAGCCAAACCGCATCCCATTGAAGAAGTCGCTATCAGTGATAACCAGGCCGGATCCTCGGGTGGCCGTTTGGTTGTATCTTTGCGCTCCGAGCCAAAGACACTGAACCCTGTCACTTCCACTGATATTTCATCCCGGGAAGTTATCGCGCAAATGGCCGGTGATCTGGTACACATCAACCGGCTCTCTCAACAGACCGAACCTGCTTTGGCGAAGTCGTGGCGCGTATCTCCTGACGGACTTCGTTACACTTTGCAAATCCGTCGCGGCCTGCATTTTTCCGACGGTTACCCGGTCGACGCCGATGACGTGATCTTTACCTTCAAAGTGTATCTCGACGACCGTGTCCATTCTCCCCAGCGCGACCTGCTGGTGATTCAGGGCAAACCGATCGTTGTCCAACGGATTGACGCCTATCAAGTAGTTTTCAAATTGGCGCAGCCTTATGCGGCTGCCGAGCGGCTGTTTGATAGCGTGGCCATTTTGCCCAAACATCTGTTGGAGGGCGCCTACGAAAACGGAAAACTCTCTCAAGCCTGGGGTCTGGGGACTTCTCCCCAAGAAATTGCAGGTCTTGGACCCTTTCGGCTCAAGGAATATGTTGCCGGACAGCGGATTACTCTCGAACGCAATCCTTTTTACTGGAAAATTGACCACCAAGGGAAGCGGCTTCCTTACCTGGATCAAATTACTTTTTTGTTCGTCGCGAATGCGGACGCGGAAGTGATTAGGTTTCAGGCTGGCGATACAGATATCATCAATCGGATAAGCGCTGAAGACTATTCGGTTTTGGAGAGAGAGCAGAGTTCTAGCTCGTTTCATCTGTACGATCTTGGTCCAAGCCTCGAATTCAATTTTCTGTTTTTTAACCTGAACACGATTGCGCCTGCTCAATCTTCCGAACGTGCGCGAAAACAAGCTTGGTTTAGAGAAGTTAAATTTCGCCAGGCAGTTTCGCTGTGCATCGATCGGGAGGCGATTACGCGACTTGTCTACCGAGGGCGCGCAACACCTTTATGGACACCAGTTACTCCCGCCAATAACTTCTGGGTTAATACCGCGATTCCTCATCCTGCCCGCTCGGTTGAGAGCGCGAGGAAGCTGCTCGCGTCAGCCGGATTTTCCTGGAGGGATGACGGCACTTTGATTGACGCGAGCGGTTTGCCGGTAGACTTTTCGATCATCACTAGCGCTTCCAGCTTACAGCGTATTCAAATGGCAACCATGATTCAGGCCGATTTGAAGGATTTGGGCATCCACGTGCAGGTTGTACCGCTCGAGTTTCACTCCGTTGTAGACCGCATTTTTCAAACTCACGATTACGAAGCTGCTGTTCTTGGACTAGGTGGCGGGGACATTGGTCCTAACTCAGTGATGAATGTCTGGATGTCCTCTGGAAACGATCATGTTTGGGATATCGGAGAGCTTCATCCGGCAACGAACTGGGAGGCGGAAATCGACGAACTTATGGAAAAGCAGATTTCCACTATGAAGCCCAAGAGCCGGAAGTTGCTATACGACCGTGTGCAGGAGATTTTGGCCGAGGACCTTCCCGTAATTTGTCTTGCTAGCCCGAATATCCTGGTAGGCGCAAAAGATCAAATCGCCAATTTCAAACCTGCGGCACTCGATCCGCATACCTTGTGGAACTCGCAAGAATTGTTCTTTGTTGGAAAGGCAGCCAGCGGCAGACCATGAGTACAGCGCCGGGCAGAGCCAAGACGGGATCAGCAGGTCATTTTTCGGATTTTCGTTTGGTTCAGGAGTGCCTCAAGGGTAGCGAGGCGGCTTGGTCGGCGCTCATTGGAAAATATAAGAATCTGATTTTTTCGATTCCGGTGCGATACGGTCTGTCCGAAGAGGATTGCGCTGATATTTTTCAGGCGGTTTGCATGGATCTATTGACGGAGTTGCCTCGTCTGCGCGAACCGAATGCCTTGGCAGGCTGGCTCATTCAAGTCGCACGGAACAAGTGCTTCCATCGAAGGCACAACCAGGAAAGCTATCGTCTACAGGAAATCGATGTCGACTCCTACTCGACGGAGGAGCCAGAGCATCTGGTTGAACAGGTCGAGCAGGAGCAAGCGCTGCGTGAAGCTCTATTGAGCCTCTCCCCGCGTTGCCGTCAGCTCGTGCATATGTTGTTTTTTGAGGCGCCGGTGCGTCCCTATCAGCAAGTCGCGAAGGAACTAGCCTTAGCCGAGGGTTCAATAGGCTTCATCCGCAGACGTTGCCTAGATAAGTTGCGACAGCGATTGGAGCAGTCAGGTTTTCATCTCTTGTGACAACTCCCGCCCGCAGCGCCGACACCTTGCACGGAGAGTTGTTGAGTCACTTGCCTCAGCTCAAAAGCAGGGCCGCACGAACCAAATTCCTGGCTCAACATCCTGAATTGGTGAAGACTGAGGTTGTCTCGTGGCTCGCAGACTTGGTTCGGGAACAGGCTAAGGCTGACACTGGGCGAGCCATATTGATCGCTCGATTCGCTGTAATTACGGCACACACGCTAGGGAGCCACGCCGCGGTGGCCCAGAGTCTTCGGGCAATGGGCAACGCGCTCTACGTCTCGGGTCGGAACCGCCCTGCTATCAAGTATCACGAAATGGCGTGCAAGATCTTCCTCAGATTGCACAGCACCACAGAACTTGCGCGTACCTTAAACGCGTCGATCCAGCCTCTCATCCTGAGCGGGCAGTATGACCGGGCCTTTCGGGCAGTCGATCAGGCGCGCCAGATCTTTGCGGCCGAAGGAAATCAATGGCGATTGGCTCGAGTGGAACTGAACGCCGGCAATATTTTCCACCGGCAAGATCGGTTTGCAGAAGCGCTCGAATGCTATCAGCGAGCCCATCGTTACTTTTTGTCGAACCCGGAAATGGAACCGGAAGCACTCGCGGTAACGTCGCACAATGTCGCTATGTGTCTGGCGGGGTTAAACGACTTTTCCCGCGCTCTTGCATCCTACGAAGAAGCTCGGCGGTTTGCTCTGGAGCATGGTATGCACGTTCTAGTCGGGCAGACGGACTACAATGTCGCTCGGCTTTACTATTTCCGGGGAGAGCACAGCCAGGCAATCGAGTTGCTACGCGCAACGCTCGAAACTTGTCGTGAAGCCAATGACCCATATCATGTTGCCCTTTGCCGTCTTGATTTGTCGGAAGTATACCTAGAACTGAACCAGGCCAAAGAAGCCGAAGAGACGGCGGCGCTCGCCTTCGAAGATTTTGAGCGGCTAAACATGAATTACGAGGCGGGCAAATCGCTGACGAATTTAGCTTTGGCGATAGCGCAACGCGGCGAAGCGGAGCCTGCACTGAAGTTGTTCGCCAGGGCTCGAAAGATGTTTGTTAGTGAAGAGAATCGCGTCTGGCCGTCACGAATCGACCTTTATCGCGCGATCGTTCTGGTCAATCAACAACAGTATTCCGAAGCTCAGAGTCTCTGCCTCAAGGCGTTGAAGATATTCGAAACCTCAAAACTTCCCTACAGTGTGATCGTATGCCGTTTGCTCCTTGCCCATTTGTATTTGCAAATGGGGAAAGCGACTACGGCGCGCCCCCACTGCGATGCGGCGCTGACGAATCTGCAGGGAATGCAGTTTCCTGTCTTGCTTTGTCAGGCTCATCATTTAATGGGTCGCATCCACATGGCGATGGGCCGGCAAGTGGAAGCTTACGATTGCTATAACGAAGCTCGACAAATATTGGAGGCGCTGCGCAGCGGCCTTAATCGAGAGGAGCTTCGAATTTCTTTCATGAAGAACCGATTGGAGATCTTCGAAGGTCTGGTCGAGCTGTGCCTGGAGGGTCTACCTGGGCAGCGGCTCGAGGAGGCTCTTGAGCATATCGAACAATCGAAGTCGCGAAGCTTGCGTGATCTAATGCTTAAATCAGGGTCAGAGTTTCGCTTGACTTCGAACTTGGATCCAAGTCTGGTCCGCAGAGTGCAAGATCTTCGCGCCGAGATCAATTGGTATTCCCACAAATATGATGCCGAGCAACTTGGTGACGGGAATAAGTCTTCCGAGGATCTGATTAAGATCCAGGCCGAGATTCGGAAGCGCGAAAACGACCTTCTCCGAGTCGTCCGGGAAATGCCATTACCGGCAGCTGAGTCGGCTGGCTTAGTTTCGCCTAAGGCGGCGACAGCAGAAGAAATTCGCAGCAACTTGTCTCCAGGAACCACACTCCTTGAGTACTTCAAGATTCAAGACCATTTTGTGGCTGTTCTGCTAAATCGGGATTCGCTCGAGATTATTCCCGTAGCTACAGCCTCTCGCGTAAATGATCTGATTGCCCGATTACAGTTTCAGTTTTCAAAGTTTCGGCTGGCGGCGGACTATATCAGCGCGTTTGGAAAGTCATTGATGGAAACCGTGCAGCGACACTTGCGCGAGCTGCACGACGAACTTATCGCCCCTGTCGTGAAGCGGCTTACAGGTAATCACCTGCTCATCGTCCCTCACGGCGTTCTCCATTTCCTGCCGTTTCACGCATTGTTTGACGGCCAGCAATACTTGATTGACAGATTTAGCGTATCGTATGCGCCGAGCGCAACGATTTTCAGCTTTTGTCACAGCCGGCCCTCAAATCAGCATGGATCCACGCTCGTGTTGGCCGTTCCGGACGCAGTCGCTCCCTTCGTTTTCGATGAGGCCAAGGCGGTTGCGGGCGCGATTCCGGCATCGGAACTCTTCTTAGGCGAGAGAGCTACTGCTCGCGTGCTGCAGGAGAAAGGAGAGCATAGCCGGATTATTCATATCGCCACGCACGGCTACTTTCGACAAGATGACCCGATGTTTTCGGGAATCCGTCTGGGTGATGGCATTTTGAGTCTCTATGATCTCTACCAACTGAAACTTTCGGCCGACCTCGTTACCCTGAGTGGGTGCGCGACCGGCTTGAGCGTAGTAGCCGACGGGGACGAATTGTTGGGATTGGTTCGGGGTTTGATCTACGCCGGGGCGAAGTCGGCTCTCTTAACTCTCTGGGATGTGCAGGACCGTAGTACGGCACAGTTCATGGCCGCTTTCTACGGTCACTTATCCGGCGGCGAGGATAAGACCGTAGCCTTGCGGAACGCTACCCTGGAACTGCGGGACGTCCACCCCCATCCTTACTACTGGGCCCCTTTTGTGTTGATTGGAGGGTAACCACCCACGGTAACCTCAAACTATTGATATTTTTCGGCGTCGACTATATTTTTAGGCCCCCTCCCTACCCTTATTAGCTAGAAACACTAACTCCCGTTCGAGGTAGAAGGCGTCATGACACACTTTTCGATTGACGATTGGATTGACTTTGTCCGGAACGTACAGGACACAGACCAGAAAATTAAGATGCAGCAACACTTGGATACCGGCTGCACCAAGTGTTCGAAAACTACGGAGATATGGAGGTGCGTCGTGGATCTTGCGAGTCGCGAGAATACTTATGAACCGCCGGCGTGGGCAGTTCAGGCTGTGAATGCCGGCTTTGCTGTTAGTAGGGCCGTTCCGCATCAGCCTGGCATGCTGGAGTTGGCGAGGCTGCTTTTCGACAGCGCTCTGCAGCCCATCGCGCAGGGAGTGCGCGGTACCCCCTCGGTGGTACGGCAACTTCTTTACCGGTCAGGCAGCGTATGTATCGACATGCGTATGCAGCCAAAACCAGGCTCGGATTCAATGGTTTTGATCGGGCAACTCCTGGACTCTGCAAAGCCCGATCATGGGATCAGCGGAATCCCGGTGAGTCTCCTCTGTAAGGGAGATACCGTGTCGCTGGTAAAGACTAACGACGTAGGCGAGTTTGATTTCGGCATCGCCGCGTTCAACAACCTTCAAATCGCCTTTGCAATCGGCGATAGCCGGACCATTGTTGTGCCTGTTCCAGATGGGGACACTGGTCGGGGAATGATGAAAGCATGACTTAGGTAACACCCCATATTAGCAATGCGTAACCTTGAGCTGGCACTTACGTGGTGTTGAAATATTGGTAGTTGGTTGAGAGTCAGCCTGAGACAGATAGAGGAAAGTCTGGGAGGTCCGCGTGAAAGCTTATCGATGGATACTGTTCTTGAGTCTGTTGGTGGCCGCTGTGCTACCGGCATCCGCGCAGCAGCAATTGATTGTGCGCGACAAGCTTGGCTTAAATGGGCTCAAGCTCACTTGCCGCATCCTAAATTGCAACGTCGGGATCAATCTCGGCGATCCCGATGGCCAGGTTTTCCTAATT
>JBARKD010000828.1:0-15378 GCA_049800615.1 Acidobacteriaceae bacterium
GGTCTGGGATCATTCGTCACGCAAAACCCCACATCTCCCGGTCATCCGGATGGGCGACGGCACCCTTCGATACCGATCCAGTGGTATCGAAGCGTTCATCAGCGAACGGGAACGCCTCTCATCGCTACGGTGCGGACGCCGGTAAAATAAGACCGGCCCACGGTTCTTCCGCCACAGAAATTGAGGAACGAATGGGCAAGTCGCACCAAGCAGGATGGGTCTCTTTGCGCGGAAAACAGTGGTTCGGGTATTTCCGAGAGCGAGTGCTTGATCCTGAAACAGGAGAGGAACGAGTCAAAAAAGTCTGTGTCAAACTCGCCCTCAAATCAAAGATGACCAAGCTCGAAGCGCGAGATGCGCTGCGTGCCGAAGTCAGCAAACGTACCGGACAGAACCTCGGGGGCAGAGTCCTCAAAGACAGCTCTGTGACCTTCGAGTGGTTTGTCCGTAACCGCTATTTTCCACTTCGCAAGGGAGATTGGCGGCCGGAGACCGCAAAGGAGAAGATGGCCCAGATCGAATTCGACCTGATCGACAAATTCGGCAAACAGCCGCTCGATTCGCTCGATCGTTTCATGCTGCAGACGCATGTGAACTATCTAGCAGGGCGGTATTCGCAGGACCGTGTCAAGCAGGCGAGATCGTATCTGAAGTCTATCTTTGACGAGACCATCGAGCAGGAGTTCCTGGTCAAAGACCCTACCCGAAAGCTGAAAATCCCCAAGAATCTTCGGCCGAAGGACAAACAGGTTTTGAGCTGGGAGCAACTCTGGTTGGTTCTAGCCAATACTGAGAGAAGAGACCGACTCCTCCTCATGTTGGACTTGACCGAAGCGCTCCGGCCGAGCGAGTTGTTCGCGCTACGCTGGCGCTCCTTTGATAACCAAAACACGCTTGAACTGACGGAGACGGTCTATCGAAGACAACTCCGGCCCTTCGGCAAAACACCAGGGAGCCTGACAAAAGTCCATCTTCCGGACGGCCTAGCGACCGAACTTTGGAGATGGAAGCTGGAATGCAAAAAGGCCTCACCCCAAAAAACCTCGCCAGATGCCTTCATCTTCCCGAACGCGGACGGCGGGTTTATGGATACCGACAATTACCGATACAGGGTCCTCAAACCGCTCGCGGAACAGTTGGGAATCGAGAAGCTGAACTTCCAGATTCTGCGCCGAACCATGGCGACCCAGGCGCAAAAGATGGGGTCGGTGAAGGACATCCAGGCGCACCTACGGCACTCGCGGCCCGATACGACGGCCAACGAGTACATGCAGGAGCTACCGGAGAGCGTGCGGGAGATGGTGGGATCGGTGTACGCAATGCTTATGAAAGGAGGGGAGGAAAAAGTGCGTGCTGAGAATTTGCCACAAAACGCCACAAATGTCTCTGAATAGCAGCCCGTAAGTGATTGATTCAATGGTGGGCGCTGCAGGATTCGAACCTGCGACTTCCACCGTGTGAAGGTGGCACTCTACCGCTGAGTTAAGCGCCCTGCCGGCCAACCCGTAGTTTACACGAAGTGGCGCGCACCCAAATCTCCTCGAATCAATACTTTGCGGCATCGGTTCCCGCGGCCGCCCGATTTCAGCAGCGTAGGCAGGTGCCACCTCATCTGAATTAATAGGGGAATCCAGAGCCCGGCAACCGTCTGGGACGGTTCAGGCAACTTATTCATTAGAAAGCGACTTGTGCGCCAGCTCCGGCAACGGCATCCCACGAAACGGGACGAGACCAGCGCGTTCGGCAACAGGTACAATCCATTCACCTTATGGCTACTCCTCCCCCAGAGAAGCAAGCTTTACCCGATGGCGGGCGCGAGGATTGGGCCGCCGCCGGGGAGAACCCGCAAAACTCTCCGGGCGACGCGCAACCTGATCGGGAGCGTGGGGTTAACACGGATATGGGTAGCTTAGCCATCACGCAAAACGGTTTTCAAAGTGCCCAGCAGGGTGCGGCCGTCCATACCAGCGGGGTCGTTTGGTCGCAGCTTTCCGACGCGGAGATCATGCTGCGCGTGAAAGAAGGCGACGACACGGGCTTCAGCATCCTGATCGAGAAATACCGCAAGCAGATCGTCCATTTTATGTTTCGCATGGCGCGCAATCAGGCGGTGGCGGAAGAGTTGGCGCAAGAGGTTTTCCTGCGCGTGTACCGCTCACGATCCACCTATCGGGCCGAGGCGAAGTTCAGCACGTGGCTCTACCGGATCGCGACCAACCTGGGTGTGAATCATGCGCGCGACACGAAGTATGAGCGTACCGCGCAAAACGTCTACCTGGATCAGCCGGACGAAGAAACCGGCACCACTCCGGATGTCGCTGACAAAACCCTTAGCGCCGAACATGAGATGGTCCGCAAAGAAAGAATGGCGGCTATTCGCAAGCATGTCATGGCGCTTCCGGAACGGCAACGGAACGCGGTATTAATGCATAAGTACCAGGAGATGGACTACAAGGAGATTGGAGCGGTTCTCAAGCTGAGCGAATCAGCGACCAAGTCCCTGCTGTTCCGGGCTTATCAGACATTGCGCGAAAACCTTAAGGATTTTGCCTGAGAGATTTGAGGAAGATATGAGTTGCGGTGAGATAAAAAACAATCTGGAGGAAGCGGTCTTTGAGTCCCGGCCGCTGACAGAGAAGGTTCGTCAGCACGTTGCGGAATGCTCGAAATGCGCAGCTGAACTGGCTGAGCTGCAAGCTACCTGGAAGCTGCTGGACGAATGGCAGGCGCCGGAGCCGAGCGCCTTCTTCGATGCGAAATTGTATGCCGGGTTGCGGAGAGAACAGACCACAGCACCTGCCAGCTTCTTGGAGCGAGCGAAGGCCTGGCTGCTTTACAGCAGCAACCTGCGGGTGCGGCAAATTGCGGCAGGCGCTCTGGCCACGGTATTGGTAGTCAGCGGCGGCACATTTGCTCTGCTTGATCACGGGCCGGTGGCCGTAGCGCAAACGTCGGCCACGGTGCGGGACCTGCAATCTTATGATGGGAACGCCCAGATGTTCCAGCAGTTGAACGCACTGGACGGGGACGAGGATAGCGCCGCGGGCGCTTCTAACTAAGTAGACAGACAATTCTGGACACGAGGCGCCCCATTACGACGGTCCAGGTAGCCGCTCAGAGGGCACCAACATGGCAAAACACGGCGAGCTCGAAGTAAGATCCCGCAGCGGGAAAGTGGCTCGGAGTGTCTTTGCGGTGCTGCTGATCCTGCCCATGCTGGCCACGCCCAGCTTTGCCCGGCCTGCTCGGCAAGCTGCTCACCCCCCGCCTATCCGGCCGCGGATGGAAAACAACCAGCAGCCGCATCTTGGCACCTGGCTGGAACGGCATAGCAATCTGTCTCCGCAGGAGCAGGAAAAGGCCCTGCAAAACGAACCGGGATTCGGCCAGCTCCCTCCGGAAACGCAGCAGAGGCTGCTGAGTCGCCTGCAACAACTCAACCGGATGCCCCCCGCGCAGCGGCAGCGGATGGTCGATCGCATCGAGGTCATGGAACGGATGAGCCCTGAAATGCGGCAGGAGGTGCGGTCTTCCGTGCAGCAGTTCCATACCCTGCCTACAGACCGGCAGCGGATGATGAAGAAAGCTTTCCGCGATCTTCGCGAGTACCCGCCCGAACAGCGTCAGGCGATGATGAACTCCGCCCAGTTTCAAGCGCAGTTCTCACCCCAGGAGCGCGGCATTCTGGGCAATATGCTGACGATGGAACCATACCGGCCGGCAAACGGCGCGGGGCTCAGTGATGGGCCCCAGTACGGGCACTAGAACGCCAATCCCTCCCCCGCCCGCACTCGGATTCACGCGACCACGCGGTAAATCAAAGGATCGGGTTTGGGCGCCTCGGCGCTCAAGGTGCAACACCCGTTGAGCGTGGCCACAACCCACTCCAGCCGGCGGTCGTCCTCCAGGTAAACGGTGAACAAAGTGTCACCGGCGGCGACGTTGTCTCCAATCTTCTTGTGGGTCTCAATGCCTGCATGGGCGGAAACCGCTTCGCCCGGCACCATCCTGCCTGCGCCCGCACGCTGGACGGCCCAGCCAACCCGATAGCAATCGACGCTCGCGAGAAAGCCCGCCGAATCAGCCTTGACGGTGAACTGATGCGCCGGCTTGTGTAACCATTGCGGACTATCAAACCAGCCAAGGTCGCTACCCTGCTCAGCCAGCACACAGCTGAATTTTTTGAGAGCAAGGCCGCGGACCAGCATTTCCTCCGCCATGTTCAGGCCGTCTTCCGGAGATGCCACTTTACGTCCGAGGTAGAGCATCCAGCCGGCTAGCTCAAGCGAAAGGCGGCGCAGGTCCTCGGTAAGAGCATGCCGCTGGTTGCGCAGTAGTTCGACGGACTCCACAATCTCTACGGCATTGCCCGACATGCGCCCCAGAGGCTGGCTCATATTGGTGATCAGGGCAGCCGTTCGCGTGCCGGCGCGATTGCCGGTCGCCACCATCAGCTCGGCAAGATGAGTCGCTTCCGCTTGCTGCTTGAGAAATGCGCCTGAGCCGGCCTTCACATCCAGCACCAATGCGTCAAGGCCGGCCGCAAGTTTTTTGCTCATGATGGAGGCGCAGATCAGGTACGGACTTTCCACGGTTGCCGTGCGATCGCGCAGCGAGTAGAGGGTGCGGTCTGCCGGCACCAGCCATGCTGTCTGACCCACAATCGCCAGCCCGCAGGCTTTCAGAACAGCAAAGAGCTCCTCCTCCTGCAACTGGGTTCTGTAGCCGGGTATGCTCTCCAGCTTGTCGAGGGTGCCGCCCGTATGGCCGAGCGCGCGCCCGGAAATCATGGGCACATACAGCCCCGCGGCGGCAACGATGGGCGCCACCAGGAAGGAGGTCTTATCGCCGACTCCTCCAGTCGAATGCTTATCGACCTTGGCTGCGGGCAGGTTGCTGAAGTCCAGAACCCGGCCGGAATCGCGCATGTGGGTGGTGAGGCTGTGGAGTTCCTCGGGGTTGAGCCCGCGCCAAAGGATCGCCATAAGCCAGGCGGAAAGTTGATATTCAGGAATGGAATTCGTCGCTGCCCCGGCGACCATAAAGGCGACCTCGGCATCGGACAGGACTTCGCCGTCGCGCTTTTTGCGTATCAGCTCCACCACGTGCATGCAGGTGCTCCCCCCTGTCATTAAAGCAAATCAGGAAGCACTAAAGCGCCGCGTGCTGCCATTCGTCCGTCAAACGGCAGCGCAGAGACACCGCTCACCTATGCACCGTTTCCTGACGTGCTTTAGCGGATGAGCAACTGCATGTGTCCTACCGGCCGGGCGCCAGGCGGAAGTAATAACACCGGGCGGGCATACCCGGAAATCGCAAAACGATGACTCTTTCAAAAAGAAAGGCGATGCATGAGGTGGCTAGAACTTGTCTCATATTTGGGTCTCATATATGGGTCTGCGGCGTCTGGTTGGACCCTGAGCCCCGCTTCGAGGGCGGGTCTCATGCGCGGCCTCTCCGAAATTTGTCTATTTATGAGACCAGTTCCAGCGTCATTACCAGCCCGTATTACTGTAAACCGCTGTCGGATTACTCAAGAAATCTGGCGATTTTCCGTAGAAGAAGTATTCTCTCTTCAAGCGGCGATTCTTCAAGACAACTTTCATAGACTCTTTCGGGGGAGGGATTCGATGAGGGGGAATACGAAGAATCGCCGTTGTTCTTTTTAGAACTGATGCTCTGATTCTAGGGAGAGTCGCCGTTCGCGCTTTTAGGCCTGAATCTGTGAGAACGTGGGGTTTTTCCTCTCGAGAATGCTCTTCATTATAGCGGGCGGAACGAACGCTCTGAAGAGTTGTGTGCGTAGCCCAGGCAGGGAAAGAAAAATATCAGTGCACTCTTCGCCCGTGTTGCAATACCTTCTCAGCAGCAGAGAGCACCCACCCACAAAATAGAGAAGCTCCTGCCTGCGGGCGATCTCGTATTCCAGCGTGAAAGCTCGCATTACCGCGGATAACGATTCCTTCTTATAATTCATATCGTTCATCTGCAGGTCGATATAGGTGACGCGATTCCGGCGCCACCCGCTCAAAATGCTCAACCAATCCCCCTGGGGAGTGCGCATGCCCATGCAAAAGAATTCCGGATTTTGCAGCCGCAGGCTCCGCCGGGCGTGAAAGAAGGCGGCATCGCGGTCCGGCAGGGATTTGGTTCGCAGCGAGAGCATGGCTTCTAGAGCTGTCTCAGGATTGAGCGAGGGTTCGAAGACAACGTTCATGCTCTGTTCCAATTGCCGTCGCTTGCCCGCGAGACTGCGGCGCGTGCGTTGCCCGAAGCTGGCCAGCATGGCCTGGTATGTCTCTGCCAGCGGGAGCTTGTATTGGATTTCTCTGCGGGAGAATATTGCGTGCTTACCCTCAGGCCCCATGGTGCGAATGCAGTCGTCTACGGGAGCCCGAATGCTGATGGTTATCCCGTGGAAACGCCGGGACTTCAGCAATGCATTCGCGGCCAAATGGACCAACTGGGTACGTAGAGGCTCCGGACCGACGACAAAACCCTCGCCTAGGTGATCGCCCAAACGGGCCAAGCCAAGACGTATGCCAAAGAAATAATATTCGTAGAACAGGATATAACCTTCGATCTCGCCGGCAACGCGGACCAGTGCTGCTCCCACGCTTCTGCGGTTCAGGGTATTTGCGGCGATGAAGTACTGCGGATCGGTTGTCAGGTCATCTTGTTGCCCGCAACGAATGCGTAGCTTACAGATCTGCGCCAAGTGAGCCTTCAGCCTTCGTTCCCCGAAAATCAGTTCTATCGTCGGCTTTGCACCGACCAAGGGACAGACATCCCGCCGATCTTCACACGTAGACATTCCAATCATTGGTGTGGGCGCAACTAGTCCGCGCAAAACAGAATATCAAGCAAAAGGAATCGCGAGAGCCGCGGTCTAGGGAGCCCGGATTCGATCAATTACTACAACTTTCGTTTGCCGTTATCTTTCGACCAGTTCTTATGAGCCTTACTTCAACGCGACCCCCACAGTCAATGGCAAGACCTTCGAATTTTGATTCGAAGGTCTTGCTACTTAGATCGGCAGATCTTTCGGATACTCAGAGCTCACCCCTGACAGCTAAGCTTGAACTGGTCGAAGCCCCACCTTTTCGATACACCCTTGGTCGAGCAATTAGGCCAAACAAGCTGGCGGGGATTCACCAAGCTGACGGCGAATGCTAAGTCGGAAAGGCGGAGCCCTGCTTTTCTTGTAAATGACGCTCTTAAAACGAAGTGTGTGCTCAGCACCTTTAAAGGAAGTCTAGCCGTTCAACGCTGCGCCAATGGGCCCTATGATGACGACACCTCCCCCTGAGTCGTCCTGCTCCCGACAGGACGCTCGCAATTGGTTCGCTGTGGTCACGACGCCGCAGCATGAGAAGGCCGCGTTCCGGCATCTTGACTCCTCCGGCATTGAGGCTTTTCTCCCTACTTGCGAATCTCTTCGCACCTGGAAAAACAGGCAGAAAGTGGCAGTGCAACTGCCCCTGTTTCCGACCTATCTATTTGTCCGCATCGCTCTGAAAGACCGCGTTCGTGTTCTGCGCACTCCGGGCGTCCGTCGGCTGGTCGGGAACAGCCGCGAGCCTCTTTCGCTGGCTGACCGGGAAGTCGAGTTTCTCCGGAAAAGCACTTTGCAGCAAAAGGCTGAACCCTATGCGGATCTCGTCTCCGGCGAACGGGTCCGTATCGGGAGCGGTGCAATGCAGGGGCTGGAAGGCTGGCTCGTACGCAAAACCAGCGGTTGGCGCTTCATCCTGAGCGTACAGCTTATTCACCAACTCGTAGCCGTCGAGGTCGATGCTTCCAGCCTGATACCGGCTATCGACTGACGATGTAATGGAACCGTGAGCCCCGTTCAATGCTTCTGTTTGAACAAGAAGGCTGAATTCCCAGTCATGATTTTGGAACCGGACTTTGAGAGCGAAAATATGAACATCAGCACCCAGTGGCAGCCCGCGCCCGCCTCATCGGGGACGTCGCTCCGCGGGCCGAATATCGCTCGAATCGGTGTGGGCCATGCTTTGATCGACAATTGTTCTTCTGAGCAAGTGTGCGCGTGGATCGTAGCTCATGCTAAGAACTGTGGGGCGCCGGCCTATGTGCTTACTCCCAACGCGCAACACATCGTTCTGCTGGAGAATGACCGTCGGCTCCAGAACGTGTATGCACACGCTGATCTGGTGATCCCTGATGGCATCTCTCTGCTGATTGCCGCGCGCCTCTACGGCCGCTGTCTCCAGCAGCGGGTTGCCGGCGTCGATATTTTCAAAGAAGTCTGCGGTCACGCCGCAGAGGCGGGTCTCCAAGTGTTCCTGCTGGGCGGCAGACCCGGATCCGCGGGACGCGCGGCCGCTGTCCTAAAAGCGGATTTTCCGGGGTTAAAATATACAACTTACTGTCCTCCTCTTGGTTTCGAGCAAGACCCGGCCGAACTGCGCGCCATCTCGGACGCAGTTATCGCGGCGCACCCCGACATCTTGTTTGTCGCCTTTGGGGCGCCTAAGCAGGAATATTGGATTTATGAGTACGGTCTGCGACTCCCGGTCCCTGTTTGCATCGGCGTGGGAGGGTCCTTTGAGATCGTAGGTGGGGTAATTCCTCGTGCCCCAGTCTGGACTCGGAAGATAGGTTGCGAGTGGCTCTATCGCCTTTGCCGCGAGCCCCGCAGGATGTGGCGCCGCTATCTGATCGGCAACCTGGAGTTTGCTTCCATCGTTGTTCGCCAGCGGATCCGGCGTACATTGCTCAGCGCTTTTGTCCAATTCCTCAACGAGGACCGGTTCGCAGCAGAGCTAGCTGAACTGGCCTTGCTGCAACGTGAGGGGCGCTTGGATATCCGCTCCAACATCACCCCTCACGAGGTCGAGGGTCTCCCGACCCCACTCTATGAGCCGGCTGAGTGAGTGGGCTGGGCGTTCATCCTTCATCAAGAAATCGTTTAGAGCTAAACGAACCCGGAGTGAGGTGATCACAATTGTCGATGAGTAACCTGGGCATCATGAGAATTCTCGGTAGCGCCTCGCCGGCCAAATGGCAATTCTATTCGGAAGCAACAACCGGTCTGGCTTACCCCTCCAGGTGTGGCTCTCTCCCTGATGAAGGCCGTATGGTCGGTTTAAAAAAGGAGCGCCCGTGAACTCCGCACTGAGCTTGGTAGCGATTTTGTTGTTGCTTGTCCAACCTGGCCTTGCACAGACCCAACTGGTTGCTTCCAACCCACCGGCAGGGGGCGTCATTCGGCTTAACAGCATTACCTTTTGGCTTCGCTTCAATAAGCGCATCGAAAATGCGCAATGTTCTCTCACGTTGCAGACGCCGGCCGAAAACCGAAGTCTGGCTCTGCAAGCCCAGATTGCATCCGACCAGGTCCAGGCATTTGCGACCAATCTGGGAAAAGGCTCTTATTCACTGAACTGGCAAGTTGAGACACCCGGAAAACCGGCGACGAGCGGAGCGGTCGCTTTCAGCGTGCGATAGTGTTCAGCACTAACCGCGGATGGCCTCGGATTAAGAGCGGCCGAAGATAGTGGACGAGAAAACATAGGATGGGAGATAACCGATGCGTCTAGTGAAGTTCTCTTGCTTACCTTTGGGCGTACTGCTATCCACGTGCGTGTGGGCGCAGGGGCCCGGCCTTGCCATGCACGGACCTGGCCTCCCTATTGGTGCTGGCGACTTAGTCCACATACAGGTGGCCGATACGCCGGAAATGGAGGCGAGTCCGAGAGTGACGGACGCAGGTGAGGTCCCGGTGCTGGGGGCTGGAAATGTTAAGGTTGCCGGGCTCAATCCTTCCCAGGCCGCGATGGAGATCCAGACACGTCTTATTCAAACGCACTACCTCAACCATCCTGAGGTTACATTGACGGTGGAACAATATGCGACGCAGAACGTTTCAGTGATGGGTGAGGTAAAGTCGGCTGGCGCATATGCCATGACCACGCCCCGCCCGGTGCTGGACATTCTCGCGCTGGCTGGCGGTCTAACTCCTGAGGCCGACCGGAACGTTTCTATCGCCCGGCAAGCCGATCCAGATCATCCGCTTCATTACTATGTGTCCAATGATGCGCGCGACGCTCTCAGCAAGACCGTCCTGGTCTATCCCGGCGATACGATCGTCGTGCCCAGAGCAGGCATTGTATATATCCTCGGCGATGTGAATCGGCCCGGAGGGTATGTGATGTCTAACAATGAATCGCAATTGACTCTGTTACAGGCGGTCTCCCTGGCGGGAGGCGCTACCCGCGCGGCCAAGCAAAAGCATGCGCATCTGATTCGCAAAACTCCCAGCGGGTACCAGGATATGACTTTTTCCCTGGTGGACTTCGAGGTGGGCAAGCGCTCGGACATGGCTCTGCTCCCCGGCGACGTGCTGTATTTGCCCTTTAGCGTTGGCCGTAACCTGGTCACCAATGGATCGGCAGGTATTGTGGCCGCCGCCACATCTGCCTCGATTTACGCGATTCCTTAGGACCAAAACTGTGGCCCGGTGGACTTACTTATGGGAGGCCTGCTCTTACGCTCCGTCGCTACAAAACACCGCGTGACGCGGACATTGGGTTCTCGGCGGAATGGCCTTGCTGAACGTCAGCTTATGGTTTGCATCATTGCAGAAATATGTTCGACAAACGCAGGCACTGCCTCACCGACACATCGGTGTAGGCCAACTCGATCGGAAATCGACGCGACTCACCTGGGAATAGTAGATCGCGTATTTGGCAGCAGAAAGCCTGCTTTGATAACAATCCGCGCAAGCGGTCAAACGAGGAACTCGTGAAAGATCAATTGACGTTGCAATCTCTCTGGGCAATTCTTCACCGCCGCCGGCGGGTGGTGTACTGGAGCCTCGCTGTATGGGTCATCCTCGGAGCCCTGGTGTGCATCATCATGACTCCGAGATACCGGACAATCGGGGTGATCGAAGTCGCGAAGCAGAGCTCTGACGGACTGGGGCTTCAAAGCATGATGCCGACTACGGAAGCCCCCTCCGATGCAATCGATACGAATATCACCCTCCAAACTCAAGTGAACATCCTTCAGTCGGACTCGCTTGCATTGGGTGTAATCGAAAAGTTGAACCTCGAGCAGACATACGACTTCCGCCCCTACTTCAACCCAATCGCTTGGTTGATCGGGCTGATCTCGCTCGAAGGACCGAAAGACCCGCAGGGAGCTTCCCTGGAGAATTCCCCTCACCGGCGCGCCCGTGCTATCGACATCTTCCAGCGCCGCCTCAAAGTGGAGTCGGTCGCCGGCACGCGTCTCATAGAAATCAAATATCTCAGCTCCAGCCGGAAGGACGCAGCAGATGTAGTCAATGAACTGATCCGCGAATTGCTCGACTATTCGTTTAACGCGCGAACCAGCGTTACGGCCGAAGGCTCGCATTGGCTGGAGGGACAACTGGATCAGGTGAAGGGGCAGGCCGAACAGCTCCAGGCTAAAGTCGTTGATTTGCAACGACAATCAGGGATGTACAGCTTGGGCGTAACGGACGCTAACGGCCTGGAGGCGCCCCCTTACAGCGCCACGCTGAATCGCCTGCAACAGACTACCGAAGCGCTTGCACAGGCAACCTCTAACCGCATATTGAAGGGCGCAATCGCCCAGATGGTTGAAACTGGGGACCCGGAGATGATCTCTGGCCTGGCGGGAGCGAGCATGTCAAGCGGCGGCGCCCCCACAAACAACTCCTTCAACCTCATCCAGTCACTGCGCTCCCAGCAAGCCGCCCTGCAGGTACAGATTGCCGCGGACCAGTCGAAGTACGGTTCCGCAAATCCGAAGCTTTCGGACGACCGCATGGCTCTCGCCAGCATCACCTCCGCCATCAACCAGGAAGTCAGGCGCATTCGCGATCGAGCGCGAAATGACTACCATACCGCCCAGGTCGCGGAGAATGACTTGAAAGCCGTTTACGAAGAGCAACGTGCTGCAGCCGACAAGCTCAACGACAAGGCCATCGAATACTCCATCGCCAAACAAGAAGCGACAGAAAGCCGCAATCTCTACGACACTCTCTTCCGCCATCTCAAGGAGGCAGGCGTGATGGAGAGACTCCGCTCCTCGAATATCACAGTCGTGGATCCGGGCCGCATCCCGGACAAGCCTGCCAGGCCCAATGTTCCTATTTATATGGGTGCAGCAGTCTTTGCAGGCCTTTTATTTGGCTCAATGGGCGCCTTGTTCTTTGAAACGACGGACGATCGTCTGCAAATTGTCGATCATTTGGAGCGCGATCTTTCGATACCGGCGCTTGGCGTCATCCTTCCGCTGACACTCCGCTCCAGGGAGAAACGGCCCTTATTGCTTCGCAGCAGCGACTCACCACTCGCTCTCCTCGAGGGCCCGCGCTCTCCCTTTGCAGAAGCTCTACGCGGAGTGAGGACTGCTGTGCTCTTCCAGCACGGGAAAACACCCCGCACCATACTTATTACCAGTCCATCCGAAAGCGAGGGGAAGACAACGGTCGCCCTAAATCTCGGCGCCGTAATGTCCCAAAATGGCGCCAGGGTTCTGCTCGTGGAAGCGGATATGCGCCGGCCGCGTTTTTCCGAATACCTCGGAACGGACGGTGAAGCGGGCCTGAGTGATTTGCTTCAGGGCAGCACCGAACGCTTCCAGCGGGCCCCATTCAAGGATCTACCGTCGCTGGACGTACTCCCTAGCGGGTTGGTGCCGCAATTTCCCTCGGAACTGCTGGGCTCGCCGCGCATGCGGGAATTGGTTGAGGAGTGGTCCGACGCGTACGACGTCGTCCTCTTCGATAGTCCGCCAACCCTGGTTGTTACAGATGCCACGGTTCTGTCGAAAGTCGTGGACTCTACCCTGCTCATCGCTCGCTATTCACAAACCACGCGCCCCAACCTGCAGCGCGCCTACAAAATGCTCCATGGCCACACTGCCGGTCACGTGAGCGTGCTGGTCAATGGTGCGGACCCCAGCTCCGCGCCCTGGGTGTACGAATACTCACGCTATCAGACATAACACGCTGCGATCTTTTGCCTTGCCCTTGATGTTTTGCGGTCTGAAGTTTCACCCGCGCCTCCGATGGTTATGGGAAGACTGAATCTCGGATCGAGCGCAGAACCGAAGCCACACACACAACGCCGCAAGGAGGGCCTATCCGAGTGACTACACCCGCAACCAGTCCGCAGGTCAGTGTCGTCATCCCGACCAGGGGCCGCCCAGAGTTGGTGCTGCGCGCCGTACGCAGCGCCCTCGTCCAGACACTTGTCCCCCATGAGGTAATCGTGGTGGTGGATGGTCCGGATCCGGCAACTTGCCAGGCGCTATCATCGCTTCCGGACCGACGAGTTCGGGTTATTGCTCTTGAAACCCCAGTTGGAGGAGCTGAAGCGCGCAACGTTGGAGCACGCGCGGCCTCTGGTGATTGGATCGCCCTGCTCGACGACGACGATGCGTGGCTGCCGGCAAAGCTTTCGAGGCAACTGGACGCCGCAGCAAGGGAGTCGGAGGCCAACCTGGTCGTATGCCAGCATTTCCTGCGCAGCGATGATGCCGAAGATACGGTCCGTCCGCGCCGGTTACCACGGGCGGGAGAGTCGATTCCGGACTTTATGTTCGACTATCTCTGCTATTTCCAGACGTCTTCTTTTGTCGTAAAACGTTGGCTATTTTTGGAGGTTCCCTTTCCAACGGGTCAGGCGTTCTTTCAAGATATCGATTGGTTCTTGCGTGTTAATCAACGCCCAGAGACGCGTCTGGCTATCGTCGCCGAGCCTCTCGCGATTTACTACGAACCTAGGCGACGGGCGACGATTACGAGTAAAACCTCATGGAAGGCTCGCTTGGATTGGGGTAAGGCCAATCGCCATCGGATGAGCCGGAAAGCCTACTCCCGATTCGTCGTGGGTTCCTGCGCCGCACGTGCGGTAGAGGAAGGCGCAGGACTCTCCGGCCTTGTTCTGCTTTTCCGGGAATGTGTTGTGTCGGGAAGTGCCAGCCTGACGCAGCTGATTCTTCTGGGCGGTATCTCCGTGCTCTCCCCGCGGCAGCGTCGCGTTTGGCGGGACCGGCTCTTTCTACGCCGGAAGTCCATGAGCCCGATGTCGGCTGTCCCGGAGAAAATCTGATGCTCGCTCAACCCCTGCTCGCACCGTCATCGGGAACGGAGTTCTTTCCCAGGCAATGCGGTCCCTGGGACATACGGGTCATCTTAATGGTGCTCTGCATGATTTATTTCGCGGCAGGGCTCAACTTCTCTTCGTCGCAGGATCGCGCCGCTGGCGACGCCCTGACGGCGACGGCGGCTGACCCGTCTGCCCACCGGGCCGCTCTTATCATCGTGGCGCCCTTTGTCGCATGGATTTGCCTCAAGTTCGGTTCTTTGCTGCTGAGTACCCTCCGAGACAACCTCGCCTTAAGCCTATTGCTTGTGTGGTCCGGGGTATCGACTGTCTGGTCCCAGGATCCACTACACACGTTGTCCGAAGCCTGCACGCTCGTTGGCGCTACCTTGATTACCATCTGGATGGCACGGACAATTGACTGGCAGAGTCAACTGAAGATAATCCTGTGTGCCGGTGCGATTGCCGGCGTCCTGAGTGTGGCCTTCGCTGTCGCACTGCCTAGCCGCGGTATTGACTACACCCACGGAACTTCCTGGCAAGGTATCTTCTTTTCCAAGAACCATCTTGGACGTATGATGCTGTTCTTTCTAACCCCGGCCTTCTACTTCCGTACCGGTCAAAACCAGACGCTGCTCCATAAAGCCATCCGTCACTGTTACGTCGTGCTCTGTCTCGGCCTTATCGTGATGTCACAGTCCAAGACGGCCATGGGTGTGACGGCCATCTATCTGGTATTCACGGCCGCTCTGTTTTTGAGCAGGCGGCTGCGCACCATGGATCGGAAGTTCCTGATGCTTGCCATGACGATTCTTTTCTCTATGTCCGCGCTGCTGATTTTGCCAAATTTGACAGCGTTGGTCCTGGAGATGGGAGGAGATCCAACGCTCACCGGACGGACGGTCATCTGGAATCAATTACTCATATCCTTTTTGAAGCGCCCATGGACTGGTTATGGGTATGGCGCCTTCTGGGGAGCGGGCGAGGGGTGGGATGCTTTTATGCGTATCTATGGCGCCATGCATTTCGCTGCCACGTATGCGCACAGTGGTTACTTCGATGTGCTGCTGGGAACCGGCTGCATCGGTCTTGCCCTGGTTCTTGCCGTGCTGGCCAAGGCCACGTGGACCGGATTACGCGAGCTTGGCGGAGAACAGACGGAACGCGTGGAATGGTGCTGCTCGATCGTGTTTATCTCTCTCGTTTACAACGGTGATGAAGTTACTTACCTCGCCGCGAAGTCTCTTCCCTGGATCCTGTTGCTGCTCGCCTGCCTGAACTTGTATGTCGT
>JBARKD010000829.1:0-5428 GCA_049800615.1 Acidobacteriaceae bacterium
GACCTGCCACCATTGCTCGTTCCCCAGCTGTTGATTGCCCTGCTGTTTATCGCCCTGTTGTTTGTCGTCCAGCGACGAGGTTTGGGCGGCCTGTTGCGGAGCGGGTGCGCGGTATTCCTGCGGGACATCCACAGACGGCCTCTTGTATTTCGGCCCCATCATGCAGCTGGCTTCCAGGGCCAGCACAGCAACAAGTCCTGATAGTGCGGTTTTCTTCATGGTTTAATCCCCCTGACCGGGCGCCTCGGCGGCCGTGAATGGCAACGCTCTCCGTCGATCCGCGCCTGAGATCTTCTCAACCACATAGAAAATTGCGGGGACAAAGAATCTGCCGATAAAGGTTTCGGCAACCATTCCTCCGATCACCGCCGTGCCCATAATTTGGCGTGCTACCGAGCCTGCTCCGGAAGCTGTCCAGAGCGGCACGCAGCCGAGAATAAAGGCAAGCGCGGTCATCATGAGGGGCCGGAAGCGAAGCCTCGCCGCGGAAAGCGCCGCATCCACCAGGGACATGCCGCGTTTTTCATAATCTTCCTTCGCAAACGCGACGATCAGAATCGAGTTTTTTGCGGCCAGGCCGATGAGCATCACCAGGCCGATCTGAGCATAGACATCGTTCTCGATTTGAACCATGTACTGAGGCAGGTAAAGGCCGATCACGAAGCGACGCAGCCAGAGCGCAGCCAGAGCGCCGAATACTGCGACTGGCGTGCTGAGCAGCACGCTGAAAGGCACCGTCCAGCTTTCGTAGAGAGCCGCCAGAATCAGAAAAACGAAGAGTAGCGAGAATCCGAAGATGACGGAAGACGGCACTCCTTCGCGTGCCTGTTGCTCCTGGTAAGACATGCCGCTGTAGTCGAAGCCCATTTCGCGGGGCATGGTTTGCTTGAAAACATCTTCCAGGGCTGCCGTTGCCTGATCGGAGCTGTAACCTGGCGCCGCGCTAACATTGATCTGTGCGGACCGGTACTCGTTGTAGCGCATGGTGAACTCAGGACCGTAACGGGTCTCAAACTTTGCCAGCGCCGTGAGAGGCACCGTCTGTCCCTGGCTGTTGCGGACATAGAATTGTCCGAGATCGTTGGTCGTCGCGCGGTAAGGAGCTTCGGCTTCCACATATACCTGCCAGGTACGGCCGAAATCGTTGTAGTAGTTGACGAACAAGCCGCCCATGTACGCTTGGATGGTGTTGTAGACGTCGGCTAAATTGACCCCCTGCTTCAACACCTTGTCCTTGTCCACATTGATGAACTTTTGCGGTACGCTCGGCACAAACGTGCTGAAGATTGAGCCGATCTCGGGGCGCTTCCGAGCTGCTGCAATGAACTTGGCCAGGTTATTCGAAAGAAACTGGACATCCTTGCCGGCGCGGTCTTCAAGAACAAACGTGACGCCTCCAGAAGTGCCCACGCCGGGTATGGCCGGTGGTGAGAAACTGAAGACCGTCCCTTCCGGCATTTGCCTGAGTTCCTGGTTCAAATTCGCCTTAATGGCTTGATATTGTTCGCTCCGGCTTTTGCGCTCATCCCAGGGTTTGAGACTTACGAAGAAGAACGCGTTATACGAAGTCCGGACGAAGCTGAGCAAGCTGAAACCGATAACGCTTGTGGTGTACTGAACGCCCGGAGTGTTGGCGAGAACCTGCTCTACCTGTTTCGCAGCCGCGCTTGTGCGTTCCATGGACGCCGAATTGGGGAGCTGCATATTGATATACATGTAGCCTTGGTCTTCGTCGGGCAGGAAGCTGCTGGGCAGATGTTTGCTAAAGAACCACGCTGCTACGCCGGCGACTGCAAGCAACACCATCACCACCGCAGCCTTGCGAATCAGGTCTCCCGACCAGCGGACAAAACTATCAGTGGAGCGGTCCCAGTAGGTGTTGAACCAGCCAAAGAATTTTCCAAGCGGTCCGCGTGTCTTTTTTCTTGGACGCAGCAGCAATGAGGCAAGCGCCGGACTCAGCGTGAGGGCGTTAAAGGCCGACAGTGTCACGGAGATGGCAATCGTAACTGCGAATTGCTGGTAAAGCCTGCCGGTGATGCCCGGAATGAAAGCGGTTGGCACAAATACCGAGGCCAGGACCAGGGCGATACCGACGACCGGACCGGAAAGTTCCTCCATGGCTTTCCGCGCGGCATCCTTGGGAGTCAAACCTTCCTCGATATGGTGCTGTATTCCTTCGACGACCACGATCGCGTCGTCGACCACTAATCCAATCGCAAGCACCAATCCAAACATCGAAAGCGTATTGATTGAGAAGCCAAACAACGGGAAAACGACGAATGTGCCAACCAGCGATACAGGGACGGCCAGCATTGGGATCATGGTGGCTCGCCAGTCTTGCAAGAACAGATAGACGACAAAAATTACCAGCACAATCGCAATCACCAGGGTCTCGAGGATCTCTTTCATGCCTTCCGTGACCGGGAGTGTCTGGTCGAGTGAAACGGCGTAATCGATGTCTTGCGGAAAGCGCTGCTTCATCTGCGCCATGAGTTTCCGGACACCGTCCACGGTTTGAACGGCATTCGTTCCGGGCAACTGGTAGACGGCAATGATGGCGCTGGGCTTGCCATTCAGGCGACCGGTCAAGCTGTAGTCCTGCGTGCCCAGCTCGACTCTTGCCACGTCTCTGACTCGAACCGTCCCACCATTCGGTGCTTCGCGCACGATTACGTTACCGAACTGTTCCGGAGAGGTCAGGCGGCCTTGAGCCAGCACCGCGTAGGTGAACTGCTGACCCTTCTGAGCTGGCTCTCCCCCGACTTGGCCAGCCGGATTCACGGTGTTCTGAGCCTCAAGCGCGTTAGCAATGTCCGTGACGGTGATACCCAGCTTAGCCATTTGGTCAGGCTTCACCCACAGCCTCATGGCGTATTGGCCCGAGCCGAACACCTGGGTCTGGCCGACACCGTACAAGCGTCCCACGGGGTCGTTGAGGTTGATGTATGCATAATTAGCCAGGTAGTTCGAATCGTGGGTGCCATGCGGCGAGTACAGGGCAATCAGCATGAGCGGAGCAGTGGTCGCTTTTTTCAGGCTGATTCCATAATTGTTCACCTCGGGCGGCAACTGACCGTTGGCCAATTGTTGGCGCGACTGCGTGAGCAGCAGGTCCGTGTTGGGATCAGTTTTCAGGTCGAAATCGACAAACAGCGTCGTTTGCTGGTTCGCCGTGGCGTTCAGCGAATACATATAACTCATGTTGTCCACACCGCTGACTTGCTGCTCGATAGGCGTGGCAACTGCTTGCTCGAGGGTCTGCGCGTCCGCGCCGGGATAGGTGGCCTGCAACCTGATCTCAGGCGGAGCGATCTGCGGGAACTGGGCTACCGGCAAGGTCGCGATTGAGATCGCGCCGACTATGACGGTAAGAATCGCAATCACAATCGCGACGATCGGTCTTCGAATAAAAAAGTTCGCCATGGCTCAGCGATCCTCCGTCTCTTTGTATGGTTTGGGGTTCACCAGCCCACCTTCCTTGACTTTGTCTGCTCCAACAGCGACCACGCGTTCTCCGGGCTTCACGCCCGAGGCGATCACCCAGAGCGTGCCCACTGTTGGCCCGACTTGCACGTTACGGAGTTGCGCCCGGTTATCGGCGCCGATGACCATCACTTGGTAGGCTCCTTGCTGCTGACTCACCGCCGCCTGTGGCACCAGCAGGGCGCCCGTGATATTTCCGGTCGGGGCCTGAATCCGTGCGTATTGGCCGGGTCGCAACACATTTCTAGAGTTGGGGAACTCACCCACGATCTGAATCGTTCCAGTCTGCGTATTTACCTGGCGATCCGCAAAGATGATTCTGCCGGGATGCGGGTACGTACTCCCATCGGCCAACGTCAACTGCAACGGGACTCGCGAAGCGTGAGACATAAAGTCCACGCTCCCCGGACCGCGGCCATCCGCCATGCGCAGATATTCCTGTTCGCTGATGGGGAAATAAACTTTGATCGGACTTACCTGCGAAACCGCGGTGAGGACCGTCGACGGCCCCACCAGGTTGCCTACCTGCACCGTGTTAATACCGGCGATTCCGTCGATGAGGGATGTGACGTTTGTGTAGCCAAGGTTTATCGTGGCTTGTTCTACAGCTGCCTGGTCGGCCTCGGCGGAGGCCTTCGCCGCGCGGAGTGCCTGAGTGTCAGTATCCAATTGGCTCTGAGGAATGGCGTGAGCTTCGGCTTCGGGAATATCACGCTTCACGTTCAGCTGGGCGTTCGCCATCTGCGCCTCAGCCTGCGCCAATTGCCCCCTGGCTTGGTCAAGCACGGCTTGGAATGGACGCCGATCGATCTCAAAAAGGAGCTGACCTTTTTTGACGAGTCCCCCTTCGTGATAATCCTGGCGAATCAGGTAACCGCTTACCTGAGGCTGAATCTGCGCATTGACGTACCCTTCGAGAGTTCCCACCCACACGCCCTGAAGGGGCACATCTTTCTGGATGACCGGTGCCACTTCGACCACTGGAGGCGGAGGCGGGGCTGCAGCTCGCACCTTGCCGTTGCTGCAACCCAGCGCATTCACCAACAAAACCGCAGCAACTAGACCTGTAGATATCTGTTTCATGTGATAGTTCCACCCTTGATCAGGCGACTGGCAAGCCGCTGAATTTCTTGTTTCCGTGGCTTTTTACACATTGCGATTAAAGCAATGCGGCTGCCAAACCCAGGCGTCTCTAAAGAGGTGAAATTTCAACACCGGATGGAAGGCAGTGGTGTTGTTCGTTGAGAGTGTCGAAGATAATTCCGACAGTTCGAGGCCGGGATAAAGGGAGTTTTCATGACCGAACGGGGCAATGTTATGAACGTTGACACTGTCAAGACTACGCCGACTATTGACACTCAGAGGACCCTCCAAGGCCTGCAGGCACTTCGGTTTAAGCGCTTGAGAGACTACAGCGAGCGGGGGATTCCGCGAGACTGGCTGTACATTCTCTCCCTGCGGCGAAGATCGAGCGATCGCTGACGATCGACTTCAAGGTTCCAGACTTCGCTGCGCGGATTGCGCAAGCCATTTGAAATGACATTCGAATATTCAGTCGAACTGAGGACTTCACGCAGCGGGTTTAGCGAACTCACTGTACGTGAGGGCAGCTCGGGAAATGCGGGAATGTCGAGAGGAACGCGATCGTAGAAGAATCCGGCCCCGCCCTTGAGCAAGGTTTTGCTGTCCTTCGTGAGTGCGAGAATGAAGCCGGCACGAGGAGCTGTGTTGACCGAATCGGTGAGAGAATCGCGATCAAAGCGCAGCCCCAGATCGAACGTCAGGCGATTTGAAACCGTCCACTTGTCGCCGACGAACCAGGCAGTTTCGTTTTGATCGACGGAGAAACTTGAGGTTGGCCCGAACTGGATTTGTTCCAGCGGATATCCGACAACGCCGAAGATTTGAACCGGGAGAAACTGCTGGCGGCCGTCGTAAGAAC
>JBARKD010000830.1:0-8265 GCA_049800615.1 Acidobacteriaceae bacterium
GCGGTCACCACTGGCGTGACCGTAGACGTGGCCACGGAGCGGCGAGTAGATGCGGCCATGAAGCCGGGCCAGATCTCGACCAGGGTCGAGGTTGCTGGGGATCTGTTGCCACAGGTGGAAACCACCACCAACACTCTTGGCGGCGTGTTAACAGCCGAGACCGTCGAAAATCTGCCGGTAAACGGCCGCGACTACACCAAGCTGATTTACCTGAATCCGGGTGTTGCGGGCTCTCCGGACCAGATTTCCGATTCTCCAGGTTCTTTCGGCGAGTTCTCAATGAACGGGGCTCGGGGACGCTCGAATAACTATCTGCTCGACGGAACCGACATGAACGACGGTTACCGCAACGATCCTGCAATTAACCAGGCGGGAGTGTTCGGAACTCCCTCGACCATTCTGCCTATTGATGCCGTGGCGGAAGTGAATGTGCTCTCAAACTTTGCCCCCGAATACGGGCGGAATGCAGGCGCGGTAGTGAACATAGTGACCAAAAGCGGGTCAAATACGATCCACGGCACGGCAGCTGAATATTTTCGCAATGATGCGCTTGATGCCAGGAACTTTTTCAACCTTTCCAGCCTGCCGAAAGCCCCGTTCCACAACAATCAATATGGCGCCTCTCTCGGCGGGCCGATTGTGAAGGACAAGACGTTCTTCTTCTTCGACTACGAAGGCCAGCAGGAGCCGGTAGGGGTGGTAACCTTGGCCAACGTGCCTTCGGGCAGCGGAGCCAATGGCGCGCTGAGCCCAGCCGATGCCAGCGATCCGGTGATTGCGGCCCTTATTGCGCGGAATCCCTGGCCAGCGCCGAATCTTGGCGGTAACAGCGCCTCGGTGGTCTCACCTTCCTTTAACCGGCTGACCAGCTTCATCGCCAAGATTGACCAGAACTTCAACGCCAACAATATTCTCACCGGCCGTTATTTCTTCGGCGACAGTGTCCAGTCGTTTCCCTTGGCGTTGACGGCCAGCGGCGGCCAACTTCCGGGCTTCAATAGCTTCACTCCGACACGCGTGCAACTCGTCTCTTTGTCTTACGTGCATACCATCGGTGCGAACAAAGTCAACGAACTGCGCTATGGCTGGAATCGTTTTGCCGAGGGATTTTTTCCTCAAGACGAGAGTTTTCAACCGAGTTCTATTGGGCTATGCGCTACCGGCGCACCGGGAGGGCTCGGCTGCTCCTCAGGCGTGACTGATTCCGGGCTTCCCATCATCAACGTGCACGGCTTCGCCCAACTGGGCTCTACCAGCAGCTTGCCTCGACGCCGTTTCGACAGCAACAATCAGATCATCGATAACTTTTCCTGGAAGCTTAACCGGCACGATATAAAACTCGGCGTCGATTTCCACCGCACCTCCGTACAGCAATACTTCGACAAGTACTTCCGGGGAAGGCTTACATTCCCTGACCTGGGCTCGTTCCTGGCAGGCACGCCTTCAGGTTTTGATAACTTCCAATACGTGGGCGACACTCTTCGTCATACCTTCGAGAATAGTTTTGGGTTTTACTTCCAGGACAGTTATCGAGTCAGTCCCCGGGTTACTTTTAACTACGGCTTGCGCTACGACTATTTTGGCGTGATGGGGGAAAAGAACAATCTGCTGAGCGATGCAACCAGCTTTGCTCCGGCTACGGGTACGGGGACGTTCACACTCACGCAAGTGGGACAGCCGGGCCTGAGCCGCCTCTACAACCCCGACAAGAAAGACTTTGCTCCCCGCGTGAGCGTGGCATGGGACGTCACCGGCAAAGGAAAGACCGTAGTCCGCGCCGGATGGGGAATGTTCTTCGATGCCTTCTCGCAGGACATGGCCCTGGGCCATCTTCCCTACGAGACGTTCTTTTCGCCAGGTCCGGCTTATAACCCGATCGGTCCCGAGCCTATTCTGTCAGCAGCGCTGAACAACAGCCTCACCAACGGTGGGGCGATCGTTGCCGGCCAGCCCATTTTCGGCGATGAGACGGCCTGCAATTTTGAATGCGATGTGTTCTCCTTCGACCGCAACATCAAAACTCCCTACATGGAGAACTATAACCTCAATATCCAGGAGCAGCTTTCCAGCCATGCCGTAGTGCAAGTGGGCTACGTGGGCTCTCAGGGACATCGGCTGTGGAGATTTTTCGATCTGAACCAGCCCAGCAGCGCCACGATTAATGCGGTGGACGAGGCTTGTGGCTGTATCGAGGATTTCGCCGGTGCGGCGCGTCCCTTCAATGGCAACCCCTACGGGACTTTCTATCTGGAACAGGAAAACTCCACCGGGAAGTCGAACTACAACTCGTTGCAGGCCAGCCTCCGGATCACTGCATGGCATGGTCTGACGTCGATTACCAACTTCGTGTGGTCGAGATCGCTGGACAATTCCAGCGATGGCGAGGACTTTGAACCGAATGCGGCCCAGCCGCAGGATAGCAACAATCCCCAACGCGAGTACGGACCATCGAACTTCAATCTAAAAAAACGCCTCACCTGGGTTTTCGGGTACGAGATTCCAAAGATGACTGGCAGCATGCAGCGCCTGAGGAACGGCTGGGGCATCAACAGCACGGTTACCTTGCAAAGCGGACAGCCCTTCCAATTCAACTACAACGGCGAGGATGATTTCAGCGGTGGCGGCGGCGGATTTGACCGTCCTGATGTTGTGGGTCCGATCGTGCAGAATAACGGCGACCCATATCATTTCGTCAATCTGTCCTCCTTTGCGATTCCTTGCAATGTCTCCGCGATTAGCGGCTTCGCCTCAGATTGCGTTATTGGTACGAGGCACTACGGAGACGAGGGGCGTGATTCACTGAATGGCCCCGATTATCGACAATGGGATCTGGCAATCTTCAAAAACACGCCCATTACCGAACGCATAAACCTACAGCTCCGCGCCGACATTTTCAATATTGTGAACCATCCGAATTTTGCCAATCCCTTTTTGCCGGCTTTCATTGCTGACCCGTATTCGCCGAGTGGAGTCTTTGCCCAACAGGGGAATCGAGAGGTGAGCACGGGCTACTATCAAATCACAGCCACCGGCGACGTGGGCATTGGCAATCCGTTCTTAGGTGGCGGCGGACCGCGCGGTATTCAACTGGCGGCCAAGTTCACTTTCTAGCTTCGGCAGCCTTAAACGAAAACTAATCTAGCCTAACCAGCCCTGTCGCTCTGCGGCGGGGCGTTGTTTTTCCCGGAAGACCCTTTGCTTCCAAGAGCGTTTTCGCCCAAGATCCCGTCTTCCGCCCGTTCTTCCGCCCGTCGTACGCCTTCCGTCACCTAGTTCAGTGGTTACTGCGATGTTACGCTGCAGTTAGTATTCCTCCCTCAAAGCGTCTGTTGCGGAGACCTTGATGCGTCGCTCCATTTGCGCCGTTTTTAGTAGTTCTATTCTTGCCCTGTGCCTTGCCGCACCGGCCTACGCCCACCATCTCAGGCAGGGTTCCACCACCTCGCTGCCGGTCACGACCTCGTCGGCGCAGGCTCGCGCCCTTTATGAGAAGGGCATGCAGGATTATGAGAATCTTTATCTGGAGCGCTGCAACGACGACTGGCGCGCGGCCGTGAAGGCCGATCCGAATCTGGCCATGGCCTGGGCGTGGATCGCCTTCAACAGCACCGATCCCAAGGAAGTGAGCGCTGCCCGCGCGAAGGCTAAGGCGCTGGTTCCGAAGTTGACGCCGGGAGAGCAGTTAATGATCTCCTGGATCGCCAAGGTGCAGGAGGGCGACTTCATCGGCGGCATCTCGGCGATGAATGACATGCTGGAGATGTATCCCAGGGACAAACATCTCCTCTACCTTGCGGGCAATTGGCTGATGGGCGAAAACGGCGACGAGCAGGCGCTGAGGATTATGAATAAGGCGCTGGCCATCGACAAGAATTTCCCCGCCGCGCTGAACGATCTGGCTTACCTCTATGCCCGCGACCGGCATTTTGCCAAGGCGTTCGCAGACATGGATCGCTACGTCGCGCTGCTGCCGAACGAACCGAATCCGCACGATTCCTACGGCGAACTTCTGCGCATGGCGGGCAACTTTCAGGGATCGCTGCAGCAGTACCGGGACGCGCTTAAAATCGATCCTGATTTTGTTACTTCCCAGGCGGGCCTTGGCGATACTTATGCCCTGATGGGCAACCAGGAACAAGCGCGGATTGAGTACGACAAGGCGATCCGCTTTGCTCACAACGAGGCTGATCGGCTGACTTACGGCATGCAGAAGGGGATGACATGGGTGCGCGACGGCAAGTTCTCCGAGGCAGACAAGGTGTTCCAGGAGATTGCGCAGAACGCTCACGACAAAGGACAAGACCTGCAGGAAGCGCAGTCTTACCGGCACCTGGCCGAGTATCAGACCGACGATAACACCGCATTAAGCGATCTGCAGCTGGCAGAGGAGTCGCTGGAGCATAGCAGCACAATTTCGAAGGGCGACAAAGATGAGGAGCTTTCCCGCATTCTGCGGAACCGAATGGTGCGCGCCGCGCATACGGGCAATCCAGCATTGGCCGACAAGTCTCTGAAGCAACTCGAAGCCCTGGCCGCGGGCAGCCGCAACCGCGTGATCCAGAGCTCTTACAATGGCGCAGCTGGAACCATGCTCATGGATCAGAAGAAATATGACGAAGCCATCGCCTGTCTCGAAGAGGATCAGGACAATCCCTTCACGCTGGAACTTCTAGTACAGGCCTACTACCAGACCAACCAGTCCGACAAATTGCATGAGGCCGAGATCAAGTTACGAGGCACCAATGTTCCGACGATGGAGCAGGCCCTGGTAGTGCCGGCGGCGCGCTTGCGTCGTCCACAAATCTAGAACGTTTGAGCTTGACGAGATCCTATTGGGGCTCCCTGCTATCGCAGCCCGTGGATTCGCGCGCCACTACCGCAACCAGTGATAGGCGAGGCTGAGTTGCACGCCATTAAATTCAGGATTCTGTACTCCAAGATTTGCATTTGAGATGTGCGACCAGCGGACGCCAACGTCGAAGGCCTGCCTCTGTCGCGTTCGAACATAAATTCCTCCACCACCTTTGGGAGTAAAGTTGAAACTGGATGTATTTTCAGGAGGCAGGTTCGAATTGGTGATTAAGCCTCCGCCCGCCAGTTCGATATAAGGCGAAAGGCGCGCCGTGTGGACGGCCGAGTTCCATCGCACGATCACAGGATCGAAACCGAAGCCGTGGACATGTTGGTTTCCGTAGGTTTCAAAGACAGGGACTACGTCGAACGCATACTCGAAGCTGCCGCGTCTCCAGCCTCTGCCGTGCAGGCCTGTTATCGCCCTCCCAATAAATACTCCGGCTGAGAGGATTTGAGATTCCGCAAACGAATTGGTCAGTTCTTCGCCGGTTTCTCCAGCCACCCAGACACTCAAGTCCCAATTCCATTTTTGTGGGGCAGGCGGCGAATTTTGTGCGCAGGCAGAACCGGCGGCGAAGAGCATGATTAGCCCCAGCAGTTCTGGGAGTCCAAAAGATCGCATCCAGCTTTCGATGATTCAATTCCGGCTGGGGTTCCTCGAATCAATCAGGGTTGCGTGGAATTCCAGTCGCCGGTATCGCGAGCGCGGAACCACGGCCGGCTGCCGTAAAGTATGTTGGCGCCTGCGCGAATCGGATTGAATGCACACCGGGCGGTATCAATCAGAAATCGGCTGCGAGTGGAGCTTTCGACCCGCCGAACGATTTTCTTGTCCACCCAATCTTCAGCCAGTACCCATCCCAGTCCGCCCACAGGCGTCATTACCAGGTTGACTTTACCCACGCCCCAATAGCAGGTTTTCGAATCGCAGGGGAATGTATTGTTCGGGTTCCATGGCGGTCGGTCCTTCGAGCCGTACTTTTCGACGGTCATTTCGCTGAGCGGTCCGATGCTCCACTGTGTGCTGTAAATGCCATTCCAGAGAGTGGCCGTCAGGCGGCTTCGCCAATAGGCCTTTGACTTGGAAAACTCCAGGTTCCGGCCTTTGGGATCGTTCTGGATCTCGATATAACTGGTTATGGCCCCCTGAATGGGATGGCCGACATAGTTATACATGGGGTTCTCACCGGCACTCCAGCCAGCTTGCCACCAGGTTGAAAGCGACTGCTTGTAATCGCGCCAATAGTGATTGAAGGGTATGCCGTTCTCTGAGATAACCCAGCGGAAATCGGTGTGGACAACCCACGCCTGCTCGATCGCGAGAAAGGTGAATGACTCCTCCAGCGCTCGGCGCCAATGAAATTTCTCGGTTTCTCGCTCTGAGGAAATCCTGGGTCTGTTCATGTTGTTGACTGTTGGGCGGGATGCGACCGCATGCGGACCTGGGGCAATAGGATCACTGTTCCCCGAAACGTTTTCGGAAGGCGTATTGCCGAAAGAGGAGCTCAAGATCGCATCGCTCCCGAGCGGCACACAATCTTCAACGATGTTGTCCGCCGAGTCGCATCCGGCCGGCACGGATTGGGCAGCAGCTCCGGCGGCCAAGAGCAGCGAAAACATGGAAAAGACAAAGTAATGCATGATCCTGCAGGGTGATCTTATCAGGCGCGCTTGTTAAAATCCCCTGCCTCATCGAAGAAAGAACTCCAACCAAACGCCGTGACACGACCGCATTCCGCGTCTTGCTCTTCTATGTTTCTTTGTTCTATCCGCTTGGTTCTATCCGCTTTCCCGCAGGGGTCTCCAGATAAAATAATCCGACGACCAGATTTGCAACTATGACTTCACAAACTGTTACAGTTCAACTCGTGATCTGAGATTCAGGTCTGAGATTCAGAGAGGATTGAATGGGCACTTATTGCGAAGCCCGCCGGCACATTCGAGGCGCGGGTAAGCCAGCACTGGTCGTTAGTGCGCTGATATGGCTCGTGGGAATTGGATCGGCGCAGAACGTGGCCTCAGACAGCCTCTCCTCGAGCAACGTTTTCGTCGGATATTCTTTTATTGGCGCCAATCTTTTTTCCGGGGAGCACGCGAATCTCAATGGATGGAGCGCCTCCGTGGAAAAAAAATACCTGCCATACTTTGGCGTCATTGCCGATATCAGCGGGCTCTATGGTTCAAAGGCCCTTCCGGCTAACGGTTCTTGTGAAGGAGGCACGCAGGGGGCTTGCCTGATCAGCAGCAGCGTGAGTGAATACACTTTTCAAGGTGGCATTCGCGGATCCTATGCCGCTGCGAAGGTCAGGCCGTTCGCTGAACTTCTCTTCGGCGCAGTCCATACCAGTGAGAGCGGGACTGGCTTATCGAATTCCAACAACGGCTTTTCCTCGACGCTGGGCGGCGGGCTCGATTGCCGTTTGACACGCTTGCTGGGGTGTCGCCTGGTGGTCGACTATATTGTGACTGGTTCTTTTAACGCCAGGCAAAATAGTGTGCGTGCGTCGACGGGGCTGGTGGTACGCTTTTGACTGCCACCGGGATTTTTGCGGGTCTCGGAGTACGAGACCGCCGTTGGCGAAGCATTTCTTAATGGGCGAAAATATCCTGTCAAGCATGTCATGGTTTAAGCAGCGTGTCGAAAGCTGGGGATCTTGCAGACCGGAATGCCAAAGGACGACGAGCGCCGATCACGCCAGAGGTTGGTGACACGGTTGCCTGTCGGGGTGCGCAATCGCAGCGGTTCCACGGAAGTGACTGCTTACACTCGTGATGTGAGCACGAGTGGAGTATTCCTCTACTGCGAGTCAAAGATGGCGGTCGGCTCAGAAATTGAGTTAGTTTTAATTCTTCCTCCTGAGCTGGTTTCCGGGGAAAAGTGCTGGGTTTGCTGCCATGCCCGTGTATTGCGCGTAGAGGAAGGCCTTAACAAGGACTTCGGGGTTGCTGCCGAGATCCAGCGCATGCAGATACTGCCCGAAATCCCTGTTTAATCGCCATCATTGCACTGTTTATGATGCAATTGCGATTCGGGTTGAAGGGTCGATTGACGATCCATATCGCTCGAAGGCTGGGAAAAGAATGCCCGCGGAGTGGGGATTCTGAGATTTCTTAGAAAAACCTTTCCCTTGGAGAGATCTTGGTGCAATAATTACGGCCCTAGAAGTGCTCTGGCCAAACTCAGTGTTCAGGTGGCCTATTTATGTGGATTGAGAAACTTGCTGATGGCGTGGTCCAGGTGCAGACGCCAATCGGACCTCGTTATCTGATGCCGTCTTTTCTGCAGCGCGTGTATTTTCTTTGGATGTTCCGTAATTTTCCCATTCTTCCTCATGCCGTCCTCAGTCATGGCCAGCAGCAAATGATTGACCGCTTGTGTTCCGAGCAGAGGTTCGTCTCCATGGCTTATGC
>JBARKD010000831.1:0-7116 GCA_049800615.1 Acidobacteriaceae bacterium
GCTGATGAAGCCGGACGGAAGCGGAGTGCGGCAGTTGACTACGGGGCACGGCGACGACCGGGAGCCAAGAATCTCGCCGGACGGAACCAAGGTAGCCTTTGCCTCGGATCGCGCTTTCAAGGGGAACTATGACATATGGGTTGCGGATATCAGTACCGGCAACCTGACGCAGAAGACCTCAGGCCCGGAAGAGGAATACGAGCCAACCTGGTCGCCCGACGGAACCAAGATTACCTTTGTCAGCGGTAAGGGAGTGTCGCATGGCCACGGCGCCAGCACCGCGGGTAGGGAAATCAAGACCGTGGATGATGCGGGAACTTTGACGACCATCTATTCCTTGCCCAGCGGAAATGCCGAGGATCCATTCTTGGCCAAGCATCTTGATTCGCCGGCATGGTCCCCGGACGGGAAGGATTTGGCGTACACGGTGTTCGCGGAAGGGAAGAGCGAGCTGATGGTTTCCGGCAACAAGGTCGGCTCCGCCGAGGATGTGTTTCCGTTCTATGCTAATTTCCTTCCGGACAACAAGATCCTCTATACCGGTGACGGAAAAATATTAATAACGGATCTGAAGACCAATGCGAGCAAAGCGATTCAGTTCTCGGCAACCTTTGCCATCAACCGTCCCGGATACAAGCACCGCATCTATGACTTCGATTCCACCGCTACCCGGCAGGTGAAGGGCATCCTGCATCCGTCGCTCTCGCCGAACGGAAAGCAGGTTGTCTTCGAGGCGCTGAATCAGCTATGGTTGACGGACATCGGCGGCAAACCGCATCCGCTTACCAATGACAACTTCTATAAGCAAGATCCGTCATGGTCGCCTGATGGAAAGAGCATCGTCTATTCCTCAGATAAGAGCGGCGCGGAAAGCATCTACGTGATGGATCTCGCCCAAGGGACGTCGCGTCGGGTGACGACCGGATCGGCCTCCGCGGAGATTGCACCCTCATGGTCTCCCGACGGCACTCGGATCGCCTTTCACGATCAGGATGGGGCGACGCTGGTCGCCGATCTCGCGACCGGCTCGACGAAACAGGTGATGAAGGAGGTCTTCGGGCCATCGCAACCCAGCTGGCTGGCCAGCGGCGATGTACTCGCACAGACCTCGCTGACCGCATACAACAAGCGGTTTCGCGAAGGAACCAGCAGGATCGTAACCCTGGACCTGAGTACTGGCGCTACCACCGTGACTGAACCTGCGCCTTTCGAAACCATCATCACGCGCGGCTATGACGGTCCTACCTATTCTCCCGATGGAAAGCAGATGGCGTTCGTGATGGATGATTTTCTGTGGACGCGCCCGGTCGATGCCAAGGGTGTTCCGTCCGGTCCTGCGAAGCAAATTACCAACGAGATTGCTGATTCGCTCAGCTGGAGCGGTGATTCCAAACAGCTGCTCTACCTCTCGGATGGCAAATTGAAGCTGATCGCCGCCGATGGCTCGAAGCCACCGCAATCGGTGCCGCTGGATCTTACCTGGCATCGAGATATCCCAACCGGACGGATCATCATCCATGCCGGCCGCCTGTGGGATGGGCTCGGACCGAACGTCAAAGAAAACGTCGATGTCACGATCGTTCACGATCGGATTGAAAGTATCAAGCCGCATGTCGATGATCCGCAGAATCTGCCGGCAGGCGATCGCTTTATCGACGCTTCGAAGCAAACCGTTATTCCTGGGCTATGGGAGTCTCATAACCACAATTACGGAGGGATTGCCGAGGCCGGGGACGCGGGTGGGCGGCTCTGGCTTGCCTATGGGTTTACGGAATTGCAGTCGCAGGGCGATGAGGCCTACAACCAGATGGAAGTGAAGGAATCGTTTGCCGCGCATGACCGTGTCGGTCCCCGCTATTTCGCCTCGGCCGAGCTGTTTGACGGAGAGCGCATCTTTTATCCAACGGATCGTTCCATTCGAAGTGAAGAGCAAATACAACGCGAGTTTGAACGTGCCCAATCGCTCGATGTAGATAACTACAAGACCTACGTACGGCTACCGCATGCTTATCAGAAAGAATTTATGGAACTGGCGCATAACCAGGCCGGCGAGTGGATCGCCTCACACTATGGTCTGCCAGGCCTGTTATATGGGATGGATGGCATGACCCATGTGAGCGCCACCTCACGCTGGGGATATGCTTATACCCGATCCGCAGGCGGAGTTACCTACGACGACATCCGAACCCTGTTTCCGGCGGCGGGGATGTGGGACATCTCAACCGCCTTTGCTTCTACTGCCATGTACGCGGAAGACCCAAAGATCGTGGACGATCCGCGCCTGGCCGCCCTGGACCCACCCTGGGCACAGAAAGCCATGATCCAGGCCCAGAACAAGGCAATGAGCAGCAATCACTCCGTCACCAGCCAGTCGTTGCAGCGCGAGGACGAAACGGTTGCGTGCCTCTACGACGCTGGGGATGAAGTGATGGCAGGGATCGATTCAGCAACGCCTGGACAGCAAATCCCCCTTCATTTGAGCCTGCGTGCCGAAGTGAAATACGGACTCAAGCCGTGGCAGGCGCTGCAGACCGCAACCATTTTGCCGGCTCGCGCCTTCGGATACGAAAAGGACCTTGGCTCTGTTCAAGTCGGCAAGCTCGCCGACCTCGCTATCGTCGACGGCAATCCTATCGCTGACATCGACGACTTGATCAAAGTGAAAAGTGTCGTTGTCAATGGAAGGTATTACTCTACGGCCGACCTAATGGCGCCATTCGCTTCGAAATAACAAGCTTCACACGGTGCGGGCCAGGGAAGGATTCTTGCGCTCTAATCCCCTTTGAAAGGACCAGATCCATGATGTTGACCCGGCTCGGTGCCATTGGCGCTCTCTTTGTACTCTCCTGTTCCGCGACCTTCGCGCAGGAGCCGCAGATCGATTGGGCAAAGACGAACAAGGAAATATTCCAGGACTTTACGTCTCTGATCAAAATCGATTCCAGCAATCCTCCCGGAAACGAGACGCAGGTGGCTAAGTATCTGCAGTCCGTGCTGGAGAAGGAGGGGATTTCGTCCATGCTTGTGGGGGCAGATCCTAACCGTCTTAGCCTGATTGCCCGCCTCAAGGGGAATGGAAGCAAGAAGCCCATTCTGATCATGGGACACACGGATGTGGTTGGGGTGCAGCGCGACCGCTGGAGCGAAGACCCATTTGGGGCCAAGTTAATCGACGGGTATATCTGGGGGCGGGGAACGATTGACGACAAGGATTTGGTGACCGGCGCGCTGATGACCATGATTCTGCTCAAGCGCTCTGGGGTTCCGTTAGATCGAGACGTTATCTTTGTCGCCGAGGCTGGTGAAGAGGGTGGATCGCCGAACCGGACGTTCGGCATCAGTTATCTGATTGACCGCAACTATCCGGATATCGACGCGGAGTATTGCCTCACGGAAGGGGGCAATTTTACCTCGACGGGAGGCAAGGTGCAGTACCAGCTGGTGCAGGTATCGGAGAAAGAGGGCCGCGGTATGAAGCTGGTCGCGGACGGGACATCCGGACATGGGTCGATGCCGCGCGAGGACAATGCCATTGTGCACCTCGCAACTGCCGTAGGCAAACTTGGTGCGTGGCAACCGCCCATGGAGCTCACGCCGATCACCAAACTTTATATCGAGGGCCTGGAGAAGGTGAGCACGCCGGAGGAGACGGCTCGACTGAAGGCTCTCTTCGATCCAGTGAAGACAGAAGCGGCGCAGGAGTATTTTCGCGCCAACAATATACGCATGAATTCAACGCTTCGCACCAGCATCAGCCCCAACATTATTCAGGGCGGCTTTCGTGCCAACGTGATTCCTTCAGAGGCCACGGCGACGCTGGATATTCGCGCGGTGCCTGGGGAAGATATTGACAAATTCAAGACGCTGATGGAGAAAGTAATCGACGATCCCGAGGTACAGATCGTAACCCCTGCGCAGTGGCGGCCTGAGACGCCTTCCTCCAGCATAGATACGGAGCTCTATCGCGACCTGGCGAGTGTGCAACAGTCATTTTTTCCTGGTACGGAAACCATTCCCGGCATGTCGACCGGGGGAACGGATATGAAGGGCCTGCGCGCCAAGGGTATGCAGTGTTACGGCATCGGCGCAGAGCTGCCGACTGAGGACCTGATAACCCATGCGATGCATAGCGATAACGAGCGAATCCAAGAGAGCGGCCTCTATACATTTGTTCGCTACGAATATTCGGTGGTGGCTAAAATCGCGTCCAATGCGAGTGCTACCTCGAACGGCCTATAGCCAGTCGTGGGTAAGCCATGGATGGGGCGCATGCTGTCGATTCGCCAACACGCATTCGTCCCTCCCAACTCGTCCCCCACCATGTCCGGTTCTCGGAGATATTGAAGACTCTGCCCTTGGCGACCATTCGGATCCGTTTAGGCTTACGCTGTCCACGGGCCTCATCTTGGATCCTGCGTATCTCGTCCTGAATTCGCCGCAGTTCATGGAGCGCTCGATCTCTCAAGGCGGAGAGTTCGGGTTCGATCCTCGATGACGCTACCAAGTAAATCAACAGTCTGTGGCCCCTGTCACTGCGCGACGGTGTAAATGTCGGCGCCTTGCATTCTGAGCCAACCAGCTGCCGTACGCCTCAGATCGTGAACGTGAAAGTCTTCTATCTCAAGTCGCCGGCAGACCGCTTGAAAGCCTTTTCTGATGTTGTCGGCTGTGTACTTTTCCACGAGCGGGAAAACCCGGACCAATCGCTTGATGTTCCCTGGTCATCGCTACGCTATCCCTGATCGACGCTGCATTCCTGTCACTGAAGACTTTGGAGAGAGACGACCATAAAGATCAGCGTCTTTCTGTTATGCGTTTTGCTGCTCTTTATGTAAGCCCGAAGCTGCGCGAAGGCCTCCGCTGGCCCCATCGCGGCCTTCTTTCCGCATTATCTGGTAGAGGCTGTTTCCCATGAGATTACGCATGCTTGAATCCGTGACCAGAGTGCGCGAAATACACCTGCGCGGCGGCCGTATTTACCTTCAGCCATTGGCGCTTGACGCTGGCCATATCTACGATCTGGCGCCCGATTATGCCCAGAAGCTTATGTCCAGTGGCAAGGCCGTCTTTGTGGAAGGGCCGCCTTTGCCCGCATCCACGCCGGGGCAAACAGACGGCGTATCCAGACGCACTGGCATATTTAGGAATCACGCTCGCCTCAGCCTTGCGTACTGATCGGGTGTGAATCGTAAATAGAGCCCGCCCCTGGAGGGACTGCGCAGCAATATAACGATAGAGTTGGGCATGCCATTGTCTTCCTGTTTGGGAATCGCAACGGGTAGAGGTAACAAGCGAATTGGAATCAGCCCCACTGCCGGGGTGAGAAGCGAGAAGGCAGAGGCGCTCGTTGAAAAGTATTGGGCAGGCCTCACGACAAATAGTGTCTCGTTGGGTTGTGTAATGCCACAGCTGCGGTATCTTGAGTGGCTGCTGGAGCCACCGCCCTTTGACTTCGGGTCTGAAGCCAGGAAGGTGACGGAGGCGATCGTCGCTTATGGCTTGCCTTTCATGAAGGCGAACTCCGCGCTTGACGTGACAATCGATGACCTGGAGAACTTGCGTTTCTCATTCTTGGAGTCTGTTGCATACCGTCTACCGGCTGCCTACCTCTAGTGCACGAACCCATCCTGCCGTGAAATACGTGAATGAGCGCCTCACAGCACCAGGCCAAAGGCAGGTTGAGCCGGCTCTTCGATATAGGGATTTCCCCTTAAAGCCCTGATCCTTCTTCCGTAGGGCTTCGGCGGCCGCCGGGCCCGGCAAGCTACTTCGGCATGACGCATATTGAAAACTTCACTATGTTCATCGAGCGGCCCCGTGAATTACATTGGGTCTTCCGGAAGTCTCCTCTTGGAACGGAAATCAGAAATTGTGATGGGCAACGCGGCCGAAGCAAAAGCCGTTAGCCTGGGAGCGTTGCTGTCATGTGCTGCGGAAGTGTTGTGCGGTCAAATGCAGCCATGGTGTGTCTGGCTAACCTGGCGTTCCTTGTCTCTTTGGGAACTGCAGCCGGGCAGACGGTATCCGCCCCCGAACAGTTGCCGCCCGGGCCGGGTCGTGAGCTGGTAACGCGTGCATGCTCGAGTTGCCACTCGACGCAGACAGTGATGCAGCACCGCGATACAGCTACCGGATGGGCCAACCAGGTGGACGCGATGGTCGCCCGCGGAGCGATGCTGTCAGCGGCGGAAGAGTCCACGGTGGTGGCCTACCTCGCCCAGCATTACCCCCCGGGAACTCCAGCCGCACCTGCGCCGTCGGCACACGCGGATGCCGAGGATGAGGAACCTGAAACCGGCCCCGGGCGGAATCGACCGCCGATTGCACCACCCGGCCTCGCTCCGTCCTCGAAGACCGTTCAACCATCGAAGCTAACCTCGCCAACACGCCGAGCGGGAGCGGATTGGCCCTCGATGAATCTGGACCCAGGCGCCAGCCGATTCTCTCCACTGACCCAAATAAACGTGAAGAACGTCGAGCAGTTGGCGGAAGCCTGGAGATGGGAGAGCAATCCCAGCGCGCCACAGACGAAGTTAAGCATGGCCCAGCGGCTTGATTCGTTTAACGCAGGGATCTCGCGCGGCGTGCCCATCACGGAAGTCGCGCCGCTAGTGGTCGACGGAGTGCTCTACGTCACCACGCCTTATGGTCAAGCCGTCGCCCTCGAGGGCGATACTGGCCATGAGATCTGGAAATATACACTCTCACCTGGGCAAGGCCGGCCGGGAGTTCGCAGCCTGGCCTATCGATCTGGCGACGCAACCACACCAGCAGCCATTTATTTTTCCACGACGGCGGGATTGATCCTCGCCCTGGAGGCACAAACAGGAAGACCACTGCAATCCTTTGGCAAGGACGGCGTCCTGAATTTCGCAGCTGTGGCTCGGGGCAAGTTTACGGATCTCACACCGACCCTCTCGTCTTCGCCGGTGTTCTACAAGAACATCATGATCACGGGAATGACTGGCTATGGGAGCGGGGGCAAGGGTCCCCTGGGCACCACCCGCGGATGGGACGCCGCTACGGGCAAGCTTCTGTGGGAGTTTCACGGCGTTCCCCAACCTGGGGAACCGGGCCACGAAGGGTGGGCCGGTAACTCATGGATGGACCGCGACG
>JBARKD010000832.1:0-4058 GCA_049800615.1 Acidobacteriaceae bacterium
GTTTGCGCCGGGGATAAATCCCCGGCCTACCAAAAAACCGAGTTTTTCCGCAGCCTGTAAAGTCGTGCCCTGATACAAAACCTAAATGCAGATCTCACGCAGACTCTACCTACGCACCCCTTTCGGCATGACTGAAGGGGTGCCCTGATACAAAGCACGTTTCGAAATTGGCTCGAAACACTGACCTGGACATTAGTTTTGCAGTCATCAATAATATCGACAGGAGCGCAATTTGTCCGCCGAACAATACGATGTTCAGCGGCCAGATCCAGATCGATTGCGCCGTACGTCGCTCGCATTCCACCAAACTCTGGTGTGCACCGTTGCCGGTTCAGTTTTTTTGTAGTCATCGTTGTAAGTAACTTTAGCTGGCTTTTTCCTCAGGCTCGGGGTAACCTTTTTACATCTAATTCGTAACCAGTCGGGGGCTGTTACGGAGGCATACCCGCGGAGGAGATGCCAATGGCGGAACGACGACAAATCGAACATGCACAGGTCTTGCGGTTCGCAAAACTGCTCTTGCTTTTTGTCGAACGACAACACATGCTGTTAGAGTTTCCCACTGTGACAGATCTGGATCGAACGATCATCCCGCCCGAAGACCTCCTCAAAGCATCCTGATTCTCAGCCACCCCTTGAGGGATGCTTTGCTTTATTCGCTTGTCCTTGATGCATCGCCGGCGCGCGATGGGGATTCGTGGATCCACCCGCGAGAACGGATTCGCAGGCTTTCAGCCTCGCGGCCAGAACGCGCTTACCGTCTGTAGCCAAGCCTGCATCATCAGCCAATGCCCAGCGTAGGTCGGATGAACGCCGTCCCAACTCCAATACTCCGCCGGAGCCCGTTGGAGTGCCCTGTCGAACACATCCTGGTACCTGACCAAAGGCAGATGATACTTTGCCGCGAGTCTCTCGACCACGGCTTGCCGCTTCTTCACTTCGGCCAACTCCACCACATACCCGGCCTGGTGTTTGCCCACAGGCAGCAGAAATGGCTCCCCCAGCACGATCTTGACGTGCGGCAGAACCGCCAGGGTTTGCGCCAGCAACTGATCGTAGGTTCGGTTGTAATTGTCCGCAGTCTCCCCATTTGGACCGGCAGAAAGGGTGTCGTTGATCCCGACCAAAATACTCAATAGATTCGGCTTGAGCGCGAGCGTGTCCGATTGCCAGCGGGGCCGCCAAATCAGAAACACGATCTCCACCCACGCCGCGATTGATGAAGGTGAGCCCGCGTTCCGGATATTCTGCGCCGGCCCTGGCTGCCACGATGTAGGCGTAGTCCTGGCCCATGATGTGGTTGTAGTCTTTGCCGGTACGCCATCGTCCTCCATCGGTAATCGAATCACCCTGGAACACAACGACATCTCGTGGATGGAAAAAAGGTAAGGGTGTCTGTGCCGTAAGGCGAAGCGATGTCAGTACCATCAGCAATGGCAAAAGGATTTTCATGAGCACATTCCTATACCCGTAAGGTTAGCAAGCCTCTGAAATAGTAAGCGTTCACCGGAACTACGACTCTTGGTCCATAGTCGAAGCCCGCGGAACCTCGCACTTTGAAGCCCGTCGCCATTTAGAAAGACGAAAGATGGCAAGAAGTGTATGCTGATGGACCAAGGCGAAAGTCCAGGCTATCGGGAAACCTCTTTGCGGAGTAAGAGTCGGGACCCAGCAAGAAGCGCGGAGCCAGAATGAGATTTGTCGAAGCAGGGTTGCGCTACAGTATTCGCCCGGGGGAGCCTGGTAGAAGCCTCGTCAGCCGGATGGTGCCGAAATGAGCGCACGTCAAGAGATACTCGACGGTAAATTCAAAACGTCTCCATCTGCTGTGGCTGCACTGCGGGCGGCCGGCGGAGCTGGGACAACGCCCGAATTGTTCGCAAGCTTTGTAGGCTACGCCTGTGCCCAGTGGAGCTATGCCGCTCAATCCGGAGCCCAGAAAGCCCAAGACCTCCTCGACGGAGACGGGGCCAAGACTGTTGCCTGTGGCACTCTGCGCGAAGCGCTCAAGATCATGATGCGCGACGATTTGCACCTTACCGCCCGCAATGCCGACATCAACGATCGGTTCCTCACCAAACCGAGCCTGGAGTGTTTCGACTCCAAGGTCAAGGGCAACGTTGGCAACTATGGCTCGAACACATTCGATCTGGCCTGCCATTTCTCAACCCACTACTTTGTGGAGACCGATGGAAAGTTCTACGATCCTTGTCTCATGGCGGTCTATGCCAATAGTGACGGACCGATTGCCCATAAAACCTGGTTGGTCAAGAATTCCAACAACCTGCGAAAGGCCGGCAAAGGCAGGTCGCTGGTAATTCTAAAATTGTTGCCGGGACGTACCGTGCCCGGCTTCGGTGAGGTATGGGAAATCCTGACACCGGCGGAATGCAAGCGCAACGGGGTCCTCACGCCCAAGGATTTCCAGGCGCTCAAGACTGACCCGGATGTGATGGCGGGCCAGCTCCTCTGACTCCAACTCATCCCTGGAAGTGGGCTGTTGTTCTGTTTTTTCGCCCATCGATATCACACCACCGGCTTTCCTTGAACGAATTCGTGGATTTGCTTCCAGCGGCTCCAACTGACAATTCCCAAATCTGGTTGGGGGGAATCAGGCAGCATCGAAAGCAACTCCAGCAAATTCCCATCCGGATCCCGGAAGAAAAGGGAGGCAGCCGGCATCCATGCAATCACCACTGGTTCGTCGGTTGGCGCCCCGTCAAAGTCGAGTGGAACAACGTTCGCTGCTCGAAGGCGTGCCGGCGCGCTCAGCAGCTCAACAAGATCCGACCGAAAGGCAATGTGAAGGCTCATCCTCTGCGGGCCTGTTCCCACCTCCCACAACCCGAGCATCGAGTTGCCTCGTCCTCCTATCCAATAAAACGCGACCCTGCGCTTCCAAAAAACTTCCGCGAGTTCCAATCCCAGAGTTTGGCCAAAGAAACTCATCGAGCGTTCCAGGTTAGCACCGTTCAGATGACTTTCGAACAGATCGTGAAGAGCAATCACGCTCACCTCCATCCTCAACGCTTATGAACAACCACTTTGGCAGAAGATGCGATTCCAGCATACCGATTCCCCTGACGGGGCGGCGTGGGAGTTGATGGCTAAATGCAACCGCGCAGTTCGCACAGCATTCCGTTTCTCGCCTGGTCTCATCAGGCCCACGCCCCCCTCACCTAAGGGCATCCACGCTGATTGCGCGGCGAAGGCGACCTATCAGCGATCGCACGGGGTTGCCAGGAAAGCGTGAAGATCGCCGGTGTTTGTCACCCCAAAGCCCACGATCTCCCCCGCATTGTTGATCCCGAAGGCGGTGAGCAGATGCAATGGTGAATTCGCGGGGATAAGATCGTTCAGGTCGGTCAAGATGCCGTTCCTCCAGAGGAACGCGCGAGGGTTTCCGTTGATCGGTCCCGCCGCGCCGAAAGAGGCTCCAACCATCTCGCCGCCGTCGTTAATGCCCAGGGCGGCGCTGTTTACATCTCCGGAAAGTACGCCCAGGTCCAGCATTTTTCCTCTCTCCCTGGTCCACAAAAAGGCATGCGTGGTCGTGTTCCCTGGCATGGCCGAAACGCCTGCGATTTGACCGCGGCTGTTGATCGCGTTGGCAATATTTCCTATCGCCAAAAGACCAGGGTTTCCCTTTCCGCCCAGGTTGCCGAGGTCGTGCGCGGAGCCATCTTTGTCCCACAGCACGGCGTGTAACCCCGCGGCGAACGGAGGGATTACGGTGTTCGCGCAGGAACCAGACGAACCGACGACCTGGCCATCGTCATTGATCCCATTGGCCATTCCCACCGTGTCGCCGGAGAGCGGACGGAGTGGGCGTACCTCGCCCTGTCGCGGCCCCCATACGACCGCTTCGAAATCAAGAATCTGGGGTCCGGTGCCATTGACTCTCGTTCCAGTGGGGCAATTCAGGTCGCGGACCCCAGTCTCCGCAACGCCCACAGCTTCGCCGCGATTGTTGATCTGGCCGGCTGACCCATTGTGGCCGCCCAGCAGCGGGAGGGCATAGATCTTTCCGTATTCCCACAGCACAGGTAGGCACGTAA
>JBARKD010000833.1:0-7441 GCA_049800615.1 Acidobacteriaceae bacterium
TTCCAGGTGGTACAGTCAGTCCCATCGGAAGAGGATTTTTCCTCTTTCGTGGTCGGCCATCGGATTTAAGGAAAGAAATGAGTAAATCACTTGTGATCGTCGAATCGCCCGCCAAGGCAAAGACGATCAGTAAATATCTCGGGAAAGACTTCACGGTCGAGGCTTCCGTCGGGCACATCAAGGATCTGCCCAAGAACAAGATCGGCGTGGATTTGAGCGACGGTAGCTTTGCACCGGAACTCATCGTCATACCGGGAAAAGAAAAAGTCGTCGAGCGGCTGAAGAAACTGGCCAAGGCGGCAACCACCGTTTATCTGGCGCCAGATCCGGACCGCGAAGGCGAAGCCATCGCCGCCCATCTTGAGGAAGAACTGCGCGGTCTTTCCAAAGGCGATTCGATTCGCCGCGTCACCTTCAACGAGATCACGGCGAAGGCGGTGCGGGACGCGTTCGAACACACGCGCGACGTGGATCGCAACCTGGTGGATGCGCAACAAACAAGGCGGGTCCTGGATCGCATTGTGGGCTACCAGATCTCACCTCTGCTGTGGGATAAGGTGCGCCGCGGCCTTTCTGCGGGGCGGGTTCAGACGGTGGCACTCCGTTTAATCGTCGAGCGCGAGCGAGAGATCAAGGAATTTGTTCCGGTAGAGTATTGGACTCTCGATGCCCAACTTACGCCGGCCAAGGAGACTTCGGAATTCACGGCACGCTTCATCGGTATCGACGGCGAAAAGGCTGTGGTCGAAACGGTAGATGCTCCATCGCTGCCCAACAAGGAGCGGATGGATGCTGTGGTGGCCGCACTCGAGAAAGCAAAGTGGTCGGTCCAGAATGTGGAGAAGAAGGAACGCCGGCGCAATGCTGCCGCGCCCTTCACCACCAGCAAACTGCAACAGGATGCTTCGCGCCAGCTGGGCTTCAGCGTGCGGCGAACCATGGGCGTAGCGCAACGCTTATACGAAGGCGTGGAGTTGGGTAGCGAGGGAGCGGTTGGCCTGATCACCTACATGCGTACCGATTCCACACGTGTTTCTCCGGATGCCATCAGCGAAGCGCGCCAGTGGATTGAGCAGAAACACGGCAAAGATTATCTGCCCGCGACTCCGAACGCGTTCAAGAGCAAGAAAGACGCACAGGATGCACACGAGGCGATTCGTCCCACCAGCGTGGATCGTTCTCCGGAAGATCTCAAGCATCAACTCAGTGACGAACAGTACCGCATGTACCGTCTCATCTGGCAGCGTTTTGTCGCCTCGCAGATGGTCCCTGCTGTGTTCGACCAAACCACTGTCGATATTGCCGCCAAGGCGGACCGCAGTTATAACTTCCGCGTGACCGGGTCGGTGATGAAGTTCGACGGCTTCCTCAAGGTCTACGAGGAGGCGAAAGAAAAAAAGGATGATGAGGACGAAGAGCTCAAGAATCGTTTGCCTCCGCTCAATAACGGACAGGCTCTGACGATGCAGTCTCTGCTGCCCGAGCAGCATGCGACCGAGCCCCGTCCGCGTTTCAACGAAGCGTCCCTGGTGAAAGAGCTGGAAGAACGCGGCATTGGCCGCCCTTCCACATACGCCACCATCATCAACACAATTCAGGAGCGCGAATACGTGCAGAAGGCGGGCACGGGCAGAAGCGCCAGGTTCTTCCCTACCGAGATAGGCATCGTTGTTACCGATCTCATGGTTAGCAACTTCCCGTACATCTTCGATCCGCAATACACCGCCAAGCTGGAAGAAGAACTGGACGATATCGAAGATGGGAAGGAAGTGTGGACGGATCTCCTGGGCGCTTTCTATGGGCACTTTGAAAAAGAGCTGGCCCACGCCGGCAAGCACATGGAAAACGTCAAACGGATGGAGAAGCCCACTGACGAGAAGTGCGACGTCTGTGGTTCTCCGCTGGTCTTGAAGTGGGGTAAGTTCGGCAGCTTTTTTGCCTGCAGCACCTACAACAAAAAAGATCCCTCCAGCTGCACGTTTACCAAGGAGAACTTTGCCGCCAAGCCTGAAATTGCTGCCCAGGAAGGGCAGGATGGAGAACAGGCAGAAGAATACTGCGAGGCCTGCGGCCGGGTTATGGTTCTCAAGCGCGGGCGGTTCGGCGCGTTCATGGCTTGTCCCGGCTACAGCGAAGATCCCCCTTGCAAAACGACGCGGAAGCTGACGCAAAAGCAACAGCAAAAGGCGCCACAGCCGTTGGACGAGAACTGCCCGAAATGCGGGCAGCAACTGGTGATGCGCAATGGTCCGTATGGAGAATTCGTCTCCTGCAGCGGCTATCCCAAGTGCAAGTACATCAAGCAAAACATCGTGGAGGGTATGAAGTGTCCGAAGTGCGGCGACGGAGACATTGCTGAGCGCAAGGCGCGCCGCGGCAATCTTTTCTACGGATGCACCAATTATCCCAAGTGCGATTTCACTTCCAACGCCAAGCCGGTGGCGGAGAAATGTCCCGAATGCGGCAGCCCCTACCTGCTCGAGAAGACTCGTGTTAGCGGGACATATCTGGTTTGCCCGAATAATCGCAAGTCCGCCGCCGAGGACGAAGCGCCAAAGAAGAAGAGCAAAAAGGACGCCGAGTCTGAATCCACGGACCATGTGGTGTGCGGTTATTCGAAGAAAATCGCCGACCCACCCCCTAATTCGCCATCGGGTAATTCGATTGAGACGATGCGCTATCAGACCAAGGCGGAAGAGCTTCCAGTGGCTTAAGGTTGTCGGGTCCCTGGAAGCCGGCGCCGCTATGGCGACGGCGAGTTGCAGCCCAATTCCCCAGGTTAGCTCTCCCAAAGCTTGCCATCATTACCGGCAAAGCGTAAAACTCTAAGGGCGGTCAGTTTGCGATCGCAATGGAGCCGATATGAAATTGTTTCTGGCAGTTCTGGCACTCTCCACGGTCCCGGCAATGGCTGCGGCGCCGATCAATGGCTATATCAGTGAATCAATGTGCGGAGCCAAACACAACAGCAGTGCCCCGAACGAAGCCTGCGTCAAGAAGTGTATTGGCGGCGGGTCAAAGCCGGTTTTTGTGGATGACGCTACCAAGACTGTCTATACCATCGACGATCCGGAATCGGTGAAGGGCCACGAAGGGCACCATGTAGCAGTGATGGGTAAGGTTGACGACAGCGCCAAGTCGATTCACATCGCCAAACTGTCGATGCTGAAAGATCAGGCCGCCGCCGCCAGCGGTACCGAGCACTAGAACTGGTCTCATAAATAGACAAATTTCGGAGAGGCCGCGCATGAGACCCGCCCTCGAAGCGGGGCTCAGGGTGCAACCAGAATCCGCGGACCTATACATGAGATAAGTTCTAATACCTCCACATACGAACTTTCCAAGCACCGCGGCTGGGTTTTGGCTTCGCCACAACCCAGGCTGCGGTGTTTCGCGTGCGTGACAAGTTTCTGCTAAGGTGGAAATTCAGGAAGGACTGCAGTCGATGACCCCAGTTATGGCAAAAGCTACTTGGAACGGTAAGGTGATCGCGGAGAGCGACACTACAGAAATGGTTGAGGGCAATATCTACTTTCCGGAGAGTGCGCTCAAGCGGGAGTACTTCCGCCCCAGCTCCACAATTTCCACCTGCCCCTGGAAGGGACAAGCCAGATATTACAGCCTCCTGGTCGACGGACAGGAAAATCAGGATGCTGCCTGGTACTATCCGGACCCTAAGCCGGCAGCCCGCAACGTGAAGAATCACGTAGCTTTCTGGCGCGGAGTTGAAGTCGAGAAGTAGTTTCCCGATCTCGATTCTGAGTGCGGCGCTCCTGAGCCTGACGATTTCGCCTCCCGGCGGGCCGGCCGCTGCCCAGGGCGCGTCCGGGCAGATACCCCCAAATTCTGCCCAAAGAGACCTGGAAGTTATTCACAGGCTGGAAGAAGAGTACCTGCGAGCCGAGATCGAAGACGATACCGCGATTGCGGGGTCGATTTTGGCGGACGATTACGTCGGCCTTCGTCCCGACGGGTCCACATTGACCAAGGCAGATGTTCTCAGCCGTCTCGATCTGCATGAGCGCCGCCGGCAGCCCTACCTGATCACCGACACCAACATGCGGGAACATCTGTTCGGGGACACCGCCTGTGTAACGTACACCAAGGTCTACAGCAAGCCCGGCAATCAGGGCGCCTACAGCGAAAATGTCCTCCACGTTCTCATCCGGCGCAATGGTATCTGGCGCCTCCAGCTCAGCACCGTACTGCCGGCGGCACGTCCCTAGAAAGGGATGGGAGTCACCCAATCGGTTCCCACGGACGGCTCCCCGTCTTCGTTTTTAGATTTCCCCTATGCAACTCTGGGATAATGAACCCACTCTGGCGTTTCTGATTTTTGGCAGCCGCTGCCGGTCCCGTCCGCCGGCGGCTACTACCGCGTGTCCCTTGATGAAGCCACTTGATCTGGCCCTGACGCCGACCCGCAACCGTCGCCTGAATGAAGTGATAGGCATGGTTTTGCTGGTGACCGCGAGCCTTCTTTTCCTCGCCCTGACCTCGTACCACCCGACTGACCCGTCGTTGAACACCGTCAGCGGCATCGGCCGGCAGATACACAACTGGGTTGGGCTCCTCGGGGCATTCGTCAGCGATTTTCTCCTGCAGTTGGAAGGCGTTGCCGCTTTCCTGATCCCTTTCATGCTTGGGGCTGTGGGCTGGGCTTGGCTGCGTTCGCAAACTGCCGGATCTGCCGGGGCCAAAGCGTTGGGTGTGCTGCTTTACGTAACCTTCGCGCCTGCCCTCTTTGGCCTGATGCCTGGGAATTTCCGGTGGATGCATGCCCTGCCGGTCGAAGGCCTGAGCGGCCGGCTGGTGCTCGACACGCTGGTGCACTACCTGAATTTTCCGGGCGCTGCCATCGTGATTGTGAGCATGGTGGTGATTGCGCTTTATCTATCCACCACTTTCAGCTTCGCGACGGCGCAGCAATGGATGGCGATTCGTTTTGCCTTTGTTTTGGCGTGGCGGGACCGTTTGCGAAACTGGCGTGCGTCCTGGGCTCGAGCCAGGGCGGAAAAGAACGCCCTGAAGCGGGCGGCGCAGGAACGCGCGGCGAGCAAGCCCGCGAAATCCGCGCAGAAGCCGGCACGCAAGCAAGCATTCCGGCTCGACGACGAGGAGAGCATTCCCGCGTCGCGTCGCGGTGGCTTCCCGGAGCCCGAGGTGGCGGAGGTACGGCCCCCATCCTTGTGGGACCAGATGCCTCGTACTCCTGTTCCGGATCCGGAACTAGAGCCTGAGCCTGAAGTTGAAGAGGTTGCTCCTGTAGCCCCTGTGCCCCGGGCTTTCAAAGGGGCGCCGCCTGCGGAAGATCTCAACGTTTCCGGCATTTCGGTCAAAGAGCGGGCGGACGCGGAGGCCAAGCCGGTCACCCTTGCACCACGCGCCGTCAGCGGCTTCCGGCTGCCGCCCAGTACTCTCTTGCATCGCAGCGATGAGTCGCAGGTCGTCCGGGAAGACGATCTGCGCAACCAGGCCCGGGTGCTGGTAGAGAAATGCGCCGAGTTCGATGTGGGGGGCCAAGTCGTGCAAATCAACCCCGGGCCCGTAGTCACCACGTTTGAATTCCGGCCCGAAGCCGGTGTCAAGTATAGCCGCGTAACCGGGCTGGCGGAGGACCTATGCCTGGCCATGCGCGCGGAAAGCATTCTGATCGAGCGCATGGCGGGCAAAAGCACCGTAGGGATCCAGGTGCCGAACCACGATCGCGAAACCATTTGGCTGAGAGACGTGATTGAATCGGAAACCTTCACTCAGACCAAATCAAAGCTAACGCTGGCGATGGGCAAAGATATCAACGGACGCCTGGTCACCGCCGACCTGGCCACCATGCCTCACGTCCTGATCGCCGGCTCAACCGGCAGCGGCAAGTCGGTGGCGATCAACGCAATGATCATGTCCGTTCTGTACAAGGCCACGCCGCAACAGGTGAGATTGATCCTGGTCGATCCCAAGCGAGTGGAACTTGGTATGTACGAGGGCATTCCCCATTTGTTTACGCCGATCATTACCGAGCCCAAACTGGCCGCTAACGCTCTGCGCAATGCTGTGCGCGAGATGGAGCGGCGGCTGAAGCTTCTGGCGTCGCGCAGCGTCAGGAACATCGACCAGTACAACAAGCTATTCGAAAATCAGACTCCCAGCCTTTTCGATGATTCGCAAGCGGAGCAACCGCTGCCCCACATGATCATCATCATTGACGAGCTCGCCGACTTGATGATGCTGGATAAAGCGAATGTCGAAGAGGCGATCACACGGCTGGCGCAAATGGCTCGTGCGGTAGGCATCCACCTGGTGCTGGCTACCCAGCGGCCCTCGGTGGATGTGATCACTGGTCTGATCAAGGCCAACGTGCCCACCCGCATTTCTTTCCGTCTCGCGACCAAGGTGGATTCGCGCACCATCCTGGACTCCAACGGAGCCGAGGCCTTATTGGGGCGTGGGGACTTGCTTTTTCTTCCGCCGGGAACGTCACGCCTGCAGCGGCTGCATGCTCCCTTTGTGACGGAAAAGGAAATTGCCGCCGTAGTGTCGTTCTGGAAAGATCAGGGTGAAGCAGAATACGTGCAAGGATTCCTTGAGTCGCCGCGTGACGAAAAGGGCCGCGACCTGGATGCGGAACCGGAAAACGGCGACGACAATGACGAATTATTCGAGGATGCTGTGCGCTTGGTGCTGGAGTTTGGTAAAGCCTCGACCTCCCTATTGCAGCGTCGCCTGCGCATAGGCTACGGACGGGCCGCGCACCTGATAGACATGATGGAGCGTGACGGCATCGTAGGTCCTGCCGATGGTTCCAAACCACGCGAAATCCTTAAACCACCCGACTGGCTGAATCAGATTGAGCCGGCCATGCGGTAGAAGCAGAATATCGATCTCATCAAAGAAGCCAGTCAGGGGAAGCCAGTCAGGGGGCAGCCACCTGCAGCAACTTGCCGATCTCCCAGGCATGCCCGAACGGGTCGCGCAATTTGCCGATGCGCCAACCATGTTCGTCACGAACCGGGCATTCGATGGCCGCCCCGGCGGAAATCGCGCGATCATACACGGTGTGCGGATCGTCCACCACGATCACGATATGCATGGTCCCGCCGCCCAGGGTTTCCGGGCTGAAGTTTTTGTGCTGCGGCGATTCATCGCTCAACCAGAAATCCGACTGGCCGACGGCGAGTTGAGCCACGACTGTGCCATCTTCCGCGTCAAAGCGAAAAAGCTCGCGCGCTCCGAAGGCCGCTTTGTAAAACTCCACCGCCTCCCGTCCACGCCGCACCGACAAAAATGGCGAAAGCTTCGCAGCCGCCAGGCTTGGTGACAACTCGCTCATGGCCGCCTCCTTTTGCCTAAATGATATTTCCGTAGGTTTACCCAAAACTGTGGTCCTGGTCTAAATTCAGCCTTCCCTTCGGGACTCAGTACGCTGTTCTCATCAGCGCTGAGGGTA
>JBARKD010000834.1:0-1557 GCA_049800615.1 Acidobacteriaceae bacterium
CGGATAACAGACGCTCAACCTTCCTCTCGTCCCAGCCCGCCTTCAGTGCGAGCGCCCACGCAAACATCGCGGCCAGGCCAGCTCCACAGAACGCATCGGACCAAACAGCCGTGGTCTCTGCCTGCTCCTGGATACAGTGGTGATCGATCACGACGACGTCGATCCCCATCCGTTGTGCCAATCGCACGGACGCCCGCGCGTTAATGCCGTTATCGACCGTGATAAGCAAGTCGGTTCCGCTGCACGAAAAGCGATGTACTGTCGCCGAGCTGAGACCGTAGCCCTCATCCCGGTGCGGCAGATGGATTCTCGGCGCCGCACCTAAACCAGTCAGTACGCCGCGTAGGATGTGGGTTCCGAGGATCCCATCACAATCGTAATCCCCATGGATCGTGATGCGTTCGCGTTGCCGAACAGCGCAAAGGACACGAGCCGTGGCTTTTTCCATCGACGGAATCGAAAATGGGTCTGGAAGATCGTTCCAGGATGGCACCTTCAGGAAGGCATCGATGTCTTCGATGCCGCGCCCGGCAAGCACCTCAATGAATGGTTGACATATAGACATCGCTTCCTCCACGAAAGTCGCCCGATATCTGAAATCTCTGTTGAGGTCAAGGACGTTCTGATCCCGCCGGCCCTGGAAAACGCAATGTCCATGCAGGCGCTACGAATCCTTTTCCTTATCTCTGCAAGCAATGCCGGTGGAGGAACAGGTTTCAGGAGCAAATCAAAGATTAGCGGAACACAATACGCAGCACCTGCTCGGTCAGTTCGCCACACGCGTCCAGTGTGTGCGCGCCTTCCATAAGCACCTCCGGCTCAACGACGGTAACCAGCCCGACATCCTGGCAGAGGGCCGCATAGCGGGCCAGCGCGTGCGCATTCGCCTCGATGCATCCCAGCGTCGGAACACCATCGCCGATAGCAAGCACGGCCCGCCACTTGGCGAATCGTGCACCCATCTGCGCATATTCGGCAAGGCGAGCGCGCAGCCCATCGAGGCCCTCGGTAATCTTCTCTCCAGAAAAACTCGGCATCCGCTTTGCCCCGGCATCAACCTTGATGCCGGGGATGCTGCGGCGTTGGCCCTAGTTTGCCGCTCATGTGCGCCCAGCGGCAGAAGCGGCGCAACGCTTCGAGTTTGCGGTTGACACTGGCCGGCTTCATCGCTCGCTCACGACTCAGATAGTGGCGGAATTGGGCCAGATCGCTGGGAGTTTAGGGCTGGTCTCGGCCGTTGCTTCCAAATACCTAATCTCGTCGTCGCGGCCGTGGGAATGTGGGAATCCCGCAGGATTTCTAAAGAGTGTGAAAAGGGTGGAAGCCAGCTTTATGGCTTCCCATGCTTTCCATACTCTGTCATTTCCATGGCCTGCTTTGCCGCTATGTTTATCGGCGGCTGTTCACGGGGGATGTTGACCTAACGTTGTCATGCAAGACGAGGTGCAGCTTAGGTCCGCCGTTCCTGAGCGAACGGAACTGTTAGATTTTTATCTAGGACATATGATTGATGGTCGATCCGCTTGTTTTGTGCGACAGATCACTAGAGAAGAGATC